>JBBAAG010000038.1 GCA_041658405.1 Elusimicrobiota bacterium | reverse complement strand
CGCAAACATTACACTTTCCCTTTGACAACATACCCACCGCCATTAGCGAGTTTAGCGAAGACCATCCGCCCGGATGATGTCTGCAGGATTGACGTAATAACGACCTCCGCTTTTTTCCCGATCATCCTATGCCCGTCTTCTACGACAATCATAGTCCCGTCATCAAAATACGCAACACCCTGATCACGTTCTTTCCCGTCTTTAAGAATAAAAATACTAATCTTTTCGCCAGGTAACGCCACCGGCTTAAGCGCATTCGCTAAGTCGTTTACGTTTAATACCGTCACACCCTCAAGCGTAGCAACACGGTTAAGGTTATAATCCGTAGTCAACACTTTCGCCTGCAAATCCTTCGCAAGCATTATCAACTTCGCATCAACTTCCTTTTCCTGGGGATAATCCTTATCCAATATTTTCACAACTACATCAGGCGTTTCCTGAACTCTTGCGAGAATATCCAACCCTCTGCGTCCACGGGTACGGATATTAGTATCCGAATGATCCGCAAGGTTTTGTAATTCACGTAATACAAACTTTGGTACAACGAATATACACGTTAAAAACTTTGTGGTAATAATATCCACTACCCTGCCGTCAATAATTATACTGGTATCCAATACCACAAGTTCATTCACCTGCTTCTTCCCGGATTTCGGGAAAATATCTTTCTCCAATAATTCAAGCTCATCTTTTTTACGTATAGCAATAATTAAACCTAAATAAGTAAAAACGATATTAACAAACAATGAATATTTCTTATAAACTTCATACCACGCCGGGTTGTAAAGATACACCAGATAATCCAGCATCTTCGCAAAAATTAATCCTAGCACACCACCCAGCACACCGGCAACCAGCGTATCCAGGGGGATACGTTCGATAATGAACTCAATAATAACAACGCCTAACGCGATCCCGAGTCCTATGAATAACCCTTTAATATCCCTGGAAATTTGTAAATACCCTACTATAGGGCCAATAATAATAATTAATCCGCGCATTATCCAATAAAACATAAATTAAATTTCACCTCCTTTCTTTCCTAATTTTTATTAGTCACAGCATGAGTTTTAACATACTCAATCACTTCGTATAAATACCCCATACCGATAACTTCTATATTAACCTTTTTTTTAATATATTCCGCACTAGACTTAGGGATAATACATTTCTTAAACCCTAACTTCTCAACTTCTCTTACACGGTCTTCCACCTGTGTTACTGACCGGATTTCACCCCCAAGCCCAACTTCACCAATTGCAACCACGTCATTCGGGCATACAAAGTTTAACAATGCCGACGCTATCGCTACAGCCGCACCAAGATCCGCAGCCGGTTCCTTAACTTTCACCCCGCCAACTACGTTGATAAACACATCCTCATGTTCGAGGTTCAACCCCAACCGCTTCTCCAGTACTGCGGTAAGCAATACCATACGGTTATAATCCAACCCAGACACCATCCTGCGTGGCACCGCAAAACTTGTGGAGGTAACTAATGCCTGGAGTTCCAACAAAATCGGACGTGTCCCTTCAATCGTAGCGATAACCATAGTCCCTGAAGTATCCTTAGTGCGTTCATTCAAAAATATTTCACTCGGGTTTGATACATCTTTTAACCCCGCAGCGGTCATCTCAAACATCCCAAGCTCGTTTGTCGCACCAAAACGGTTTTTGTACGCGCGTAGCATACGGTACACCTGAAACTTCTCCGCCTCAAAATATAACACGGTATCCACCAGATGTTCCAACACCCGTGGGCCCGCGATCGCACCATCTTTTGTTACATGCCCCAGCACAAATACTGTAATATTATTAGCTTTTGCAAGGTTCAACAGTTCAGCCGTACACTCCCGTACCTGTCCTACACTACCCGGGGCAGAGATAATATCCGGCCGGAACATTGTCTGTATAGAATCAATAATGATAAACCCCGGTTGTGTTTTAGAAGTTGTCCCGACGATAGTTTCAAGATTAGTTTCTGTCAAAAGAAACAACTGGTTCTTAACATCCCGATGGTCAACCCCAAGCCGTTCAGCGCGCAGTTTCAGCTGATCCAGTGATTCCTCACCTGAAACGTATAACACATTAGCATACTTCCTTAGAGCATCCGCTACCTGCAACATAAGCGTTGATTTCCCGATCCCAGGATCCCCGCCGATAAGCACCAGCGACCCGGGTACCACACCGCCCCCAAGGATTCTATCAAACTCATTAATCCCGGTAACATACCGTGTTTGGTTAGCCGGCTGTACTTGTTCTATAGCAACAACTTCCGCAGAAAAATTTGTCAACCTCGCCTGTACTACACTGGTTCTCGCAGCTTTCACCACGCGTTCTTCAACAAACGTATTAAACTGCCCGCAACCCGGACACTTACCGAACCACTGCGCGGTATCATACCCGCACTCCTGGCATACAAACTTAGCCTTAATTTTCACGGTTTTGATAGTCCCAACAACGCAATAACGTACGCCATATCCTTATCTTCAATCACAACATTAAAATACGTATGCCATGTCGCTGAACCAAAAACGTCTTCAGCTTGTATCCCGCAACGCAACCAGTTCGCCAGCGATAACTCTGTCCCCACAATCCCAACGGGTAACGCGGCAGGAACTTTTCTGGAGAACTCAAAAAGCTGAGCATTAAGCTCAATCCCCAACCACCCGAACTTCAGCGGCTGCCATGCTAACCCCAACCCGCCGTAGGAACGTATCACCCCGGCGTAAAGTTCAAGCCGATCCATGAACTCTCTGCCGATAAGGCCGGTTAACGAATTTTGTTTTTGGAACGTATCAACAAAATTTGCATCAGAAATATTGTTCACACCAAGAAAATAAAACTTACCCTCATCCGGCGATATTTTTAACCCGAAATCATTACGGAACACCGACGTTGTAGCGTCGTATCTAAGGCGGTAATCCCAGTATGTATTAATCTTCCCGAGTTTTCCAAGCACCGCCTGCGCGTTATTCGCAGTATCCTCAAGAGCGGTAATAGTTTCCTGCACCTGCCTACCGACATCCTTATCATTGATAAGCTTGCCCAACACCGAATCCTTATCCTCAACCTTTGCGAGTAAGGATTCAAGTTTTGTACTTGCCTGCGCAACATTATCCACTAAACTTTCAGCAGGCTTCCTGTTTTTCTCGAGTATATCAAGCACTTCACTTGAAAGTTTAGCCATATCCTTAGACGCGGAACTGATATCATCCACGATTTGTTTGATATCATCTTCTCTGATAGTATTCTCCAGGCGGTCAGTAAGCACACGCACATTATCCACGATTTCGTTAAGATTTTCCCCGAGCTTCCCATCCCCCACCACGCTGTTAAGCGCATCTACTAATCCCTTGACGCTATCCATCGCGGATTCCAGCATTTTTTCAGTCGTAACCGGGCTTATCCCCTGAAGAACCTCATTGTTTTTTAGTAACACCTTAGACTGTTTCCCACCCAATACCATATTGACATACTTAACCCCGAGCAAACCCGTAGCAAGTATAGACGCTTGCGCATCAGCATAGATTTTGGTATCACCCCAGATCCATAACCTAACCTTCGCCCGCTGCCCGTCAAGAATTATTCTATCAACCTTCCCTATCTTAACCCCGGAACTCCGTACCCACGCTTTCTCCATCAACCCGCCGGTATCTTCGAGGAATAAGTATAAAGTATACCCTTTCTCCAACCGGATATCTTTGATAGCAAAAATTGTACCCAACAAAACCGCAAGCCCGCACAGCACAAATATCCCGAGTTTAACTTCTTTCGGCATCGGCTTATTTTTTCCCCTTAACTAAAATTTTTTTTGCTCACACCTATTTTTAATCATCTTAGGTTATATTATATAACAATACACTTTATTTGTATAACCCAAAAAACCACACGTGTTTGTTTATAGTGTAGACAGGAATTAATACAGCACCTGGATAGGACCGTTGCAGGAACCTTCAATAAACTGCCGGACAAACGGGTTTTTTGTATGCTGAATTTCTTCAGGAGTACCGATCTCCACAATCTTTCCCTGATGCAGCATCGCGATACGGTTAGATATCTTATACGCGCTTTTAAGATCATGTGTCACAACAATCGAAGTAACCTTAAGTTCTCCCTGGAGTTTAAGTA
This sequence comes from Elusimicrobiota bacterium, assembly GCA_041658405.1. Lineage (NCBI taxonomy): Bacteria > Pseudomonadati > Elusimicrobiota > Elusimicrobiota bacterium. Next base: position 23,707 of record JBBAAG010000038.1, on the reverse strand, counting down.
TCAGTTCATTAATCGTATCCGATGTTATAGGATCCAGCCCGGTGGTAGGCTCGTCGTAACACACATACTTTGGCGCGTACGCAATTGCGCGGGCAAGCCCTACGCGTTTACGCATCCCACCGGAAAGTTCTGCCGGTTTCTGATTCTCAATATCCTTAAGCCCTACATGCCTCAACCCTTCCTTTACGCGGCGCATAACTTCAGTATACGGCAATTTCATGTTTCTCAACCCAAACGCAACATTCTCAGCAACCGTCAATGAATCAAATAATGCCGCGCCCTGGAACAAGTACCCGAACTTCTGCTGAATCTTCCACAACTGTTCATCCTCAAGTTTTGATATTTGTTGATCATCAACATAAATCTCACCTTTATCCGGTTTCAGTAACCCGACTAAGTGTTTAAGCAGCACAGTTTTCCCGCACCCGCTACCCCCGATGATCGTTAACGTTTCCCCGTCATAAATCTCGAGTTCAACATTATCAAGAACCTGTTTTTTCCCAAACTGTTTATATACACCTTCAACTTTTATCATATATTTCTCTTCATACTATAACTTATCCAATCCCAAGGGCTACAAGCAACGCCGTCAAAAAATAATCGCTTACCAGAATAATAACCAGTGTCATCACTACCGCGCTGGTAGTAGCACGCCCTACACCTTCCGCCCCGTTCTTACACTCAAACCCTTTGTAACAAGACACTAACGCGATTGTTGCACCAAAAAATACTGACTTGATCAACCCGTGAAACAAATCCTTTACCCTCATATAATCATATGCATCCGCCCAATAAATCGTCCCCGGTATCTCGAGGTTGGTAACACTGACAATATATCCGCCGGTAAGGCCAACAATATTTGTGAACACCGTCAACAACGGCAGCATAGTCACACACGCAATAAATCTCGGCATTACGAGGTAGCGGATAGGATTTGTCCCTAATGTATACAACGCATCAATTTGTTCAGTAACCTTCATTGTCCCGATTTCCGCTGCAATTCCTGCCCCAACACGCCCGGCAACAACTGTTGCCATCAATACCGGCGACAACTCTTTTATCAACGAAAACGCAACAATAGTCCCGACGTAGAGCGGTTCATTAAATACAAACCTTGCGGAAGTCCCTGCTTGTAGTGCTAACACCATACCCATTGAGAACGACGACATTACGCAGATCGGGAACGATTTTATCCCAACCTCAACCATCTGCGCGGTAATACTCTTCACATCCCACGGTAATACCCGCATCCAACTAATCACCTGCCCGAACAGTATAGCGAACTTCCCCAAACTTACCGTGAGGTCATAAGATACGACCTTAACTTTTGTGAACATACCGTTTATCATAGCAAGATATATTTTACCTTATTTACTATACTGCAATGCGGGTAACACGTTTCCCGATCCCGCATACAATTTCGTAATTAATCGTTCCAACTAAACCAGCAACTTCCTCAGCCGTAATTCTCTCCCGCCCCTGCTGCCCTATGAGCACAACTTCATCCCCTAACCTAACATCTTTAATACCCGTAACATCCGCCATAACCATATCCATGGTTACCCGCCCGATAACGTTTATACGTTTACCGTGTAACAACACCTGCCCGGTATTTGATAGTTTACGGTTATACCCATCAGCATACCCTACAGGCAAAGTTGCAACCGTCATCCCTGTTTTTGCGATAAACGTCCCGTTATAGCTAACTCTTTGCCCGATCTGGATATTCTTTAGGTAAACAACTTTAGTTTTCCATGTTAACACAGGCTTGAACCCGTACCTTGTATTGACCCCGGGGAATGGTTCCAACCCGTACAACAACAACCCCGGGCGGACATAATCATAATATTGTGAGGGACACCTGATTATTGTTGCGGAATTAGCTGTGTGGACGATTTTTATTTTACCAATACTCTTCAATACATTCTCAAAATTGTCATACTGATACCTTGTATACCATTCATCACTATCCGCCGATGAAAAATGCGTATATACTCCTTCTATTAACAACGCCTGGCATTTTGTGTGGATATATTGTATAAGAGCACCCGCATCATCAGCAGAGGATCCAATCCTCCCCATCCCAGTATCAACCTTCACGTGCACCGGTAATACAACCTTACGTTTTTTTGCAGCTTTGTTTAACTCCACAGCGGACTCTATACTGATAACAGTGGGAGTCAACTGGTAAGAAAATAATAATGGTAATAAGTGATACGGATAAACATTCCCGAGGATTAATATTTTAGGTTTAATCCCTGCTTTGCGTAACGCAATACCTTCTTCGAGGCATGCAACACCGTAGAACGCAACAACTTTTTGTTTAACCAATTCCTTAACGATAAACTCAGCATTATGCCCGTAAGCATCAGCTTTTACTACAGCAATAATCCCTGTGTGTTTACCGATTAACGACTGTATTATACTGACATTTTGCGTAATAGCGGACAAATCTATCTCAACCCATGTGGGACGAAGAATAGTATTAATCACTGTTCCTGCTCTTGCTGCCTGGTCTCAGCGTTCTCAAACCGTGTATACTCACTGAAAAACACCATATCCTGAGTCCCCTGGGGCCCGTTCCGCTGTTTCGCAATGATAAGCCTGGCTTTACCTCTGATACTCTGATCTTCCTTGTTATAATAATCTTCGCGGTAAACAAATCCGACGACATCAGCATCCTGTTCAATCGCCCCGCTTTCCCGCAGGTCGGATAATTTAGGTTCATTATCCTTCCCCCGCTCTTCGGGTTTACGGCTAAGCTGCGACACCACTACTATCGGGATCTCGAGGTACCGCGCGAGTAGTTTTAATGACCTTGAGATATCAGAAATTTCCTGTTGCCTGCCTTCCATACGTTTAGTCCCGCTGGAGAGCAGCTGCATATAATCCACCACTATGAGTTCAACTTTTTGTTCCGACACAACCCTCCGTGCCTGTGCACGTAGGTCCAACAGCGTTCCTGAAGGCAACTCATTAATAAATATCTTCGCTTCCATCAACTTCGACGCAGCGGTTGTGATATCCGGCCATGCACTGCGGGAAACCCTGTTATCCCTTAACTTATTCATATTAATCTTTGCAACTGAACACAGGAACCGCTGCGCTATTTCGTTTTTTGACATCTCCATCGTAAACACCGCAACCGGGCGTTTACTATGCAACGCAATATTTTCCACTATGTTTAAACACCACGACGTTTTACCCATCCCCGGCCGCCCGGCAATAATGATGAGATTACCTTTCTGTAACCCGCCGGTTAGCCTGTCAAACTTAGGAAATCCGGTCATCAACCCTAACCCATCTTTTTTGTTCTGAATATAACTCTCAACCTGATCAAGTACCGGCGGCATTAACTCATTAATCCCTATAAACCCGCTCTGGAACCCTTCATTACGTATCTTAAAAATCCGTTGTTCCGCCTGTTCAATAACAGCCTGTGCACCGGATTCATCTTTATACGCATCCGCCAGCATCTCATGTGAAACATCAATCAACCCGCGGAGTGTAGATTTATCCCGTACAATCAACGCATAATCCTCGACATTCGCTGCAGTTGCTACAGACTCAATCAATGTCATAAGATACGCCGCTCCGCCGATATCCGCAAGTTTTTTTTCTTTTTTTAATTCCTCTCCTACCGTCTGAATATCCACAGCGATATTAGATTCATATAACCTACGTATAGCACGGAACACTATCTGATGGCCTGGTTTATAAAATGAAACATCCTTGAGCAGAGCAATAACTTTATCAATAGCAGCCCGTTCGATCATCATAGACCCAAGCACTGCCATTTCCGCTTCTTCTGAATGAGGTGGTACGTGATTAAAAATATCTGCCATGCAAATATCCTATAAATAAATAAGTACGCGCGAACTTTATGAATGAAAAAACTTTACTGGGGTTTAGCTTTCACTTTTTTCAGTATCCTCGGCGACTACCCATACTTTAAGTTCAGCATACACCTGCTGATGCACTCTAACTTTTACGGTATACGCCCCGACTTTATGTATAGGCTCTTCGAGAATAATATCTTTTTTATCAACTTCAATACCTTTTGAAAGCAACGACTTCGCGATATCCATATTCGTTACGGAACCGAATATCTTATCTTCATTATCAGTCTTCACGTTAATCGTACACGACTCTTTTCCAATTTTATCAGCTCTCTGCTGCGCTTTATCCAATTCCCGCGCGGAAAGGCGGAGATAACTTTTTTTCTTATCTTCCCAGCGTTTAAGATTAGAGGACGTTGCTTCCCAAGCTAACTCACGGGGAAAAAGATAATTCCTCGCGAATCCGCCCGTAACATTTTTTACATCCCCGGCATTACCAACTTTTTCTACATTCTGTGTAAGCACTACTTTCATAACAATTATACCTCAAATAAAAATATATTTATCCTACGCTACGTACGGCAATAACGCAATAGCTCGAGCGCGTTTAATCGCCGTAGCAACACTGCGTTGATGCTTCGCACAGTTACCCGAACTATGGCCGGAGAACATTTTCCCGCGGTCATTCATAAAATTCCGTAATAACTGCAGGTTCTTGAAGTCGATGTAAATAACTTTTTGTTCACAGAACTTACAATATTTCCGTGTCCTCGGGCGGCGGCGGTGAAACCCGCCGCTGCTACCGCCGCTATAACTTCGCCGATATCCCCCGCCGGTACTCCCGCCGGAACTATTCCCGTACCGTGACCCGCCACGCGGTTCGTAACTATCATTTCTTCTATTATCATCTACCATAACAAACTAAAATCCTTTCTTATAGTCGAAAGCAAGTACCTTTTAAAACGGCACTTTCCCTTTATTATCCTTATCACTCCCGGTATCATTAACTTCTTCACTCCCGCTATCTTCTGGCAACGGTTCACTCACATCCACGGGTTCTGCCGGTTCGCTTTCACTTTTTGCCATTGACCGTACCAGCACAGCCTGTAATTCCAAAGTTGACCGGTTTTGCCCGTCCTTAGTTACCCATTTATTAGTCCGAAGGCTCCCCTCTACATACACAGGACTACCTTTTTTCAGTGTCTCACCAACGAACTGTGCCTGTTTATCCCACACAGTAGTCGGCACAAACGTTGTTTGCTCCTGCCAGTTACCTTCTTTATCCTTATACCTTCTCCCAGTTGCTACCGTAAATTTACACAACGCAGTCCCTGCTGTAGTGTACTTCAACTCCGGATCCCTTACCAACCGGCCGCTCAACATAACCCTATTCAACTGCAACAGCTTTAGCTCCATCTCCCTCTTCCTCCTTCTTAGTCTCCTCCGCTTTCGCCTCTACCGATTTGTCACCCAATTCCGATTCCTTATCTTTCTCTTTAATCAAAGTTAATACCGCATCCGGATGCGGTATGATGTACTTAAGATGTTTTTCATTAATTCTTATTGTAAGATGCCGAAGAATATTTTCGCTTACCAGATAGTAATTGTTTAACTCACTCACCAACTGCGGCGGTAAATTTAACTGAAGATAAATATAACATCCTTCACGATAACCTTTCAGCGGATACGCCAACTGTCGTTTTCCCCAGTTATCCACACTAATAATCTCACCATTCCCACGTTTGATCACAGCCTTAATTTTTTCAAGCTGATCATTCACCTGTTCCGCAGCTAACTGCGGATTACAGATAAAAATACTTTCATACCTGTTCATACAACCTTTTATTCCTCCTTCTTGGCTACCATAGCTCACATTAAAACGCATATGCTTGCGTAACATGAGCAAAGGACACTTTTTTGTGTAGATATATGTTAGATAAAAAATAATCCGGCGTCAAGCACTTTTTTTATACTACCACTTCAACAACAACCGTGTCGTAATCCCGCAAACAACCGCAATCCCATTACCCAGCACAGTATCAATCAACCCATAGTTTTGTTTTTTATACTGAAAAAAGTACCCGGTAAATCCCGCAACGGGCAATACCAAAAACCACGATATCCCTGGAAGCAAACACATAGCCATGAGAACCAACCTAACCGCCATTGTCCAATGTTTCCTGACTTTATGAAGCGCGCCATTTCCTTTCTTAGCATCCATCTCGATATAAAAAACCAAAATTGCCATAAAATGCGTTGCCATGATTGCCAACACACCTATGATAGGCCACGGGTTCAAAAATACGCTCACATGCACAGGAGAGAATACGTAGATCAAACTTATATGTATAAACTGATCCCACAAGAATAACGCAAGATTATCGGGCATCCCAAACTTTTGAATTGAATACACTCTCCATTGATCCTCAAGAAAATGAAGGACAGTGATGATAACAATACACTCCCACCCATGCAGTTCAACACTTCTAAAAGAAAACCATGTGTCATTAAGATAATTCCAGGTAAAAACATACCCGGCTATAAGAAAGATTGATGAATGCGCAAGCATACCCCACACGCTTTCGCGTTTCCATACAGCAATACGGTTAGTCTGTAATGTAAAATCGCCAAGCATATGTGCGAGAAGTAACCGCCAAAATATTTCCATTACTTCCCTTTTTCTACTGCTGCACGGAAAGCTTCAGGATTAGTCGCTTTTGATGCAGCTTCCTCAAAAGAAACAATACGTTTCTCATACAACGCTTTTAAGGCACTATCCAGCGTTTGCATACCCATTGACACACCAGTCTGCATAGTCGACGGTATTTGATAAATTTTCCCTTCACGTATAAGGTTACGTATAGCCGGTGTGCATATCATAATTTCCATTGCACACGCGCGCCCGCTGCCATCCGACTTCGCAAGTAAGGTTTGAGAAACCACACCTTCAAGCAACCCAGCAAGCTGTGTACGTATCTGCGGCTGCTGTTCTGGAGAGAACACGTCAATCACGCGGTCAATCGTCTGTGCCGCACCGGTTGTATGCAACGTTGAGAACACCATATGCCCGGTTTCCGCTGCGGTAATCGCTAACTGTATAGTTTCAGGGTCACGCATTTCACCGACCAGTATGACATCAGGATCCTGCCGTAACGCATGCTTTAACGACGCTGAAAATGAAAGGGTATCCGTCCCGAGCTCACGCTGGTTGAACACACTTTTTTTATCCTGATGCACAAACTCAATAGGATCTTCCACTGTCAAAATATGACACGCTTCATTTACGTTGATATGATTCAACATTGCCGCGAGAGTAGTAGACTTCCCGCTGCCGGTAGGGCCAGTTACAAGCACCAACCCTCGAGGTTTTAATGCCAGGTCCGCAAGTATCGGCGGAAACTTCATTTCTTCGAGTGTCGGTATTTTCCACGGGATAACACGTATCACACTCCCGATTTTTTCGCGCTGCATCAAAACATTAACCCTGAACCTTGCAGATCCCTGCAGGGTATACGCTAAATCCAGTTCGCGGTCACGGTCAAACCTAACCTTATGCTCGTCGGTAACCATCTGCCCGACCAACCCGCGGATATCGTCATTACTTAACTCAGGAAGATCTGTCTGCGGTATTAATTCACCATGAATACGCAGGATAGGATTCCGTCCGGCTTTAAGATGCAAGTCAGACGCTTTCTTATCTAACATCATCCTCAAAAGATCATCTATTATCATTTCCGCATATTTCCTTTATTTTCTTTACTATCCCATTACACCCAAAATTTTTTGTGTAACATCCCTTAACCTAACTGTAAAACTTTGCAGCAGTATTTCCATCAACCCAATTGCGATTGAAGGATTCATTTTCTTAACTTCTTCATACTTCCTCTGCCCGATTACCAGAAGTTCAGTATCAACCTCCACCTTGGCATAAGCCGACCGCGGTGACTTATCAATCAATGCCATCTCACCAAAAAACCCGCCGGGATTAACAGTTGTCAATACGCGCTCACCCAGCAAGCTCATCTTATAAATCTTCACTGCCCCGGTTTTAACCAGGAACATTTCCTCACCGGTATCACCTTCCTTAAAAACAACAGCACCTTTGACAACTTTACGCAGTTCCACAAGTTTAGCTAGCACCACACGGTCTTTTGGCTGAAGTTTGCCAAGTTCACCGTGTTTTGATAAGAAAGCAATAATATCCTTTTCTTCCTTACTCGACATTCCCTGTGTCAATACTGAAATAAAATTTCCCATAAACCAGTTTTTATATCTCCATCTTAATTTGTTCAGTAAAAACTTTTGCTACCTGCGGATCAAACTTAGTTCCCGCACCGGACTGTATTTCTTCAACAATTTTATCCGGTGTTTCGCCTTCTAATAACCTTTTTTCGTAATACTCTACAGTACCGACAATCCTTGCACCCAACGGCACCTTCTCACCTATTGGCCCTTCGGGATCACTACCCATACCGTCATACCTATCTTCATGATACCTTATCACAGGGACGGCCCCGCTTAGCGAACTAATATCCTTTATCATCTCCGCTCCAAGTACCGGATGTTTTCTCTCGCGTAACGAAAGATCACCCGGCGCAAGGAATCCTATATCATGCAGCAACGCAGCGTAATAAAGATCCTGATACTCTTTTTGATCCATCCCAAACTCCCGCGCAACCGCTAATGACCGTTGTGCAACCCGCCAGTTATGCCCTGCCAACCGAGGATCACGCGACTCACTTGCCGATGCAAGGATTTCCATGATATTAACAAAAAAGTTACGCTGTGCTTCCGCATACTTTGCGTTACTAAGCACTACCGCCGCGAAATTAGCAAGGTTCTCTAACGTTTCCTTATCCTCTTGAGTATAAGTCCCTGTTTTTTTGTTTAACACCTCAGCTACGCCAATAAGTTCATTCCCCACAATCATTGGAACACAAAGGATTGACCGTGTGATAAACCCTGAACTATCATCAGCTTTCTTAAAAAACCGCGCATCATTTTGTGCATCCGCAACAATCACCGATTCCCGGTTACTTGCCACCCAACCTGCAATACCGCTGGAGATAGGAATTTTAAACTTTTTCAGTACACCGCTTTTTTCTCCGGATGCTGATTTAAAATACAGATGCTGTTTATCATCTTCCAACAACATAATAGATGACGCTTCAGAATCCGTCACTTGTTCAGCCGCCAACCCTATTTTTTTCAAAATAGTATCGAGGTCTAAACTAGCGCTAATAGTTTTAGCGATTTCAAAAAACCCGTCTAAAACTTCTCGTTCCATATATCCATTTCTCCTAATCTAAAACTTAGTCTACTTTAGCTGCACGCAAAATTTCATCTATAGTAGTAACACCTTGCGCGGCTTTAATCAACCCGTCATTATACAATGACCTCATACCGTTCTTGATTGCCAGTTCCTTAACCGGTCCCGTCGCTACTTCTTTCAAAATCAACGACCGCAGCATATCATCCATATATAAAAACTCATGTATCCCCGCGCGCCCTTTGTATCCCGTATTATTACAAACAGGACATCCTTTCCCGCGTACCAACTTTGCCTGACCTGGGTCAAGCCCTGCTTCAGTCAAAACTTTTGCAACATCATCCGTCATTGGTGCAGGTTCTTTACATTCCTTACACACACGCCGCACCAACCTCTGCGCAAGCACACCTTCCAGTGTTGATGCAATCAAAAACGGCAATACACCCATATCCGCCAACCTACCGATAGCAGTTGGCGCATCGTTTGTATGCAAAGTAGAGAACACCAAATGCCCGGTCATTGCCGCTTCCATAGCGATAGTAGCGGTTTCTTTATCACGGATTTCACCGACCATTATGATATCAGGATCCTGCCTCAAAAACGCGCGTAATGCCGCAGAGAAGTCAAACCCGATTTCCTGATTAACATTAACCTGCACCACCCCTTCGAGGTTGTACTCCACCGGGTTTTCTGCAGTCAAAATTTTAGTATCCGGCGTATTAACAGCATTAAGCACAGCGTACAACGTAGTTGATTTACCGCTACCCGTCGGGCCAGTAACAAGTATGATACCGTTCGGCTTACCCACCGATGCCATAATACGTTCCAGCGTATCCGGCAAAAAACCCAACTGATGAAGTTCTACGCGGATAGAACTGCGGTCAAGTATACGCATACAACACGACTCACCAAAAACGGTAGGAAGAATATTTACACGCAATTCGATAGGCCTATTCCCTGCGTTCAACCGTATACGCCCGTCCTGCGGACGGCGGCGTTCAGTTATATCCATCGACTGCGTCATAATCTTTAGTTTAGAAATCAAAGCATTACGATACGCCAGTGGCGGCTGGAACGGCGCTTCCTGAAGAACACCGTCGATACGGTACCGCGTAATTATCTTAGCTTCAAACGGTTCAATATGAATATCTGACGCTTTAAGCTCCAACGCTCCAAGCAAAACCGCGTTGACCATCTTCTCAACTTCCGGGGTATCAACTTCTATATCGGTAATATCAACCCGCGACTCTTCCTTTGTTTCCTGTATAACCTGAACCTGATCATCAGTTTTTATAGACGCCGTAATCTTACTGAGCATCGCCTGGCCGTAAACTTTATTTAATACATCCTCAATATCACCCGGTAAAGCAAGATATGCCTGAACATCAAACCCTGTCCGTAACCGTATATCTTCAACAACAAAAAAATCGCGAGGATCCGTCATCGCGACATACATAACATTTTCTTCCTTGGCAAACGGCAACACATGCTGCCTTCGCGCTGCAGCTTCAGGTACAATTTTTACAACATCCTGGTCAACTTCAATCTCTGATAAATCAATTGCCTTAACACCCCACTCCTGTGACAACGCAAGCAACATATCAGTTTTCTTTGCCCATCCCTGATTTATGATAACCTGTTGTAATGGCAACTGCCCTTCTTTTGCCATTTTTTGTGCTTGCGCAAGTTTTTCAGCGTCAACAAACCCGCGGTCCGTTAAAATAGTTTCTAACGTTTTCTTTCTAACCTGCGGTTTTACGTCTGCCATCGCTTTCCTCTTTTTATATAAACCTGATTCTTGGCCTCAACTACTTTTTATACCCGACCGCTTCGTAAATAATCTGTTCAATATCTTTACCCTTAACCTTAACCTTATCGATTTCACGTGTAATAATCCTATCTTTCACCAACTCATACGTCGTCGAACCTATAATAACATGCGTATCATATTTTCTGTTCAACGGTTCCAACCGTGCTGCCAAATTTACGCTATCACCTATTACAGTATAATCCATTCTTCTATTTGAACCCATATTTCCAACAATTGCGTCACCGGTATTAATCCCAATACCTATATCAATAACATACCTATTCGTACGCCTTAATTCTTCCTGGAACTTCTTAAGCTCTACTATCATATCAATCGCGCATGATACCGCACGAAACGCATGGTCTTCCTGCGGCAACGGTGCACCCCAAAACGCCATGATTGCGTCACCAATAAACTTATCCACTGTCCCGTTATGCTGAAACACAATATCCGTCATTTTTGTGAGGTACTCGTTCAACAACGTAACCACTTCTTCTGCTTTTGTAGTCTCAGTCCAGCTAGTGAATGCCCTGATATCCGAAAAAAATATCGTAACCTTCTGCCGGGCACCACCTAACGACGGAGGATTTGACAATACAAAGTTTAACACCTGTGGTGACACATATGTCCCAAATGTTTGCCGTATTCTTTTCTTTTCTTTTTCCTCGGTGATCAACCGATACCCAATAACAGCAACATAACTCAACAAAATAATTACACATCCAGGCGCAAGTTCAAACCAATACCGCGCGTTGAATACCCCTAAACCAATCAAAAAGAACGCAAGAAAATACAACGGCGCAGCTACGGTACTAATTTGTGTTTTCAAAATCGGCAACGTGAATCCGCATAGCAATGTCAATAAAATTATGCTTAATACCGTATAAATTCCCGGCACCTGATGAATAAAAGAGTTGGTAATAAAATTCTCCACCAACGTCGCCTGTATTTCAACCCCCGGGAAATGCGGTGAAAACGGTTGAGGGTGATGGTCATACAACCCGGTAGCCGTTGCTCCGATAATAACAATCTTATCCTTAAAATGTTCAGGTTCAATTTGTTTCATATAAACCTGCCAGTACGGCACAAACTCTACTGTTTTAAACGGCCCGAGGTAATTAACCAAAACCTCGCCATCCCGTGTTAACGGCAATTCGTTATACATATCCATACAATTCTTACCCAGATAATGTGAAGCCGTAGCAAATGACAGATGCGGATAATACTTACCATCAACCTCGCACAGTGGCGGTAATGCGCGTACCACGCCATCCGTCTGCGGGAACGCATTAGCAATCCCGACCTCAGCCGCTGATTTCTTCAGTACCGGTATCGGTAGTGTAATCTTCGGCGGGTCAAAGTTATAGTCAATAAACGAATTTTGTATCACACATTTTGACCTTTTTGCTGAGTCAGCAAGTTTTTGATCAGACCACGCATTATCGCGTTCCGGCTCGGTAAACAAAATATCGAACGCAATAGTTTTTGCCCCGCTTTTTACAAGATTATCAACTATTTTTGCATGAAAATACCTGGGGAACGGCCATCTCCCGAGGCGCTCCAAAGTTTCTTCATTAATATCCACAACAACAACCTTTTTTGTTGTAGGAATACGCCCTCTGAGCTTGAACCGGACATCATACAACCCGCGTTCCAGAGGAAGCAATAAGTGGTTATTCAAGAACGGTTGGACATACACCAGCAATACAGCCAGTCCGATAATGCTGCAGATGATAAACCCGACAAACTGAGTTTTGTTTTTAAATAAGTTTTTAAACATTACAATTTATTCTTTCTCCATAAATGTCATCTTAGTACTTCCGCATTCTATCATATCACCGGAAGCAAGTATCTGTTCATCCTTAACTGTTTTACCGTTAACTTTTGGATATCCTTCTTTTATAGCTTTAAACAAAAATCCTTCCGGACGTTTAATAATAGCAGCAGCAAGAGGCGGAGCAAAAAGACCACCTTTAATTTTGATCACTGCTTGTTCGTTTGTACCGATATAAGTAAGTGAACCGGTAAGCTTAAACTCCGTTATATCTACAATTCCTTCAACAATTCTTATCAACGCTTTTCCAGCACCAGCCACCGCGGTAACGGGTTCCGCTGGAACACTAGTCCTTGCTGCAGGCGCAGGAGGTACCGGCGGCGGTACAGAAGGACGCGGAGGCGGAGGAGTCGGCACTGCTGCAGCTACCGACTGTTCTGACACCGCTGCCACTTCACCCGCAGGTTGAGCGTCATCTATAAACACTAACGTATGTGTTGCCACCAAAACTTCATTACCACTCCGGAGATACGCATTCAAGATTTTTTTACCATTAACAAAAGTACCGTTGGTACTGCTTAGATCTTCAATCATATACATCCCGGCTTGTTTCAATAACCTTGCATGATGCCCGGAGACCGCCTGGTGTTCAATCACCAAATCATTATCCGGCTTGCGCCCGATTGTAATAATATCTTTATCTACCGGATACTCCTTTATCACCGCCGGCCCGAACTTCAAGATAAGCTTTGGCATAACTTTATTAATTCCTCAATAATATATTATCTAAACATTTTTCCGAACCAACCCATCTTTGTCGGTTCAACCTTCATACACACAACTGTCACATTATCTACTCCGCCATTAGCATTGGCTTTATCAATCAGACTTTTAGCAATCACCGGCGGCTCTTTTTTCTCCAAAATAATTTTTTCTATATCCTCATCCGGCACCATACGGTCAAGCCCGTCGGTACAGAGCATATAAACATCATTCTCTTTTAATTCCAACTCCTGAATATCAACCTTAACAGTTTTCTCAGTCCCCAGTGCGCGGGTAAGTATATTTTTATTTTCCGCGGTCTTCGCCTGTTCCGGCGTCAACAACCCGCGTCTAACCTGTTCTTCAACATAGGAATGATCTGTAGTAACCTGCGAGAGTTTTCCATCACGCACCATATATAATCTACTATCCCCTACATGCGCAACAGTAAATTTATTATCCTCATGCAACAACACCGTAACAACTGTTGTGCCCATACCATAATCCTGTGGATACTTGGACGCTGCTTCAAAGATAACCTGGTTAGCCATATAAACACTTTGCACAAGATATTTTGTGCGTATTGACCAATTAGGATTCATAGGACCGAGGTTTGCCACTTTCCCGGTTGATAAACACTGCTTCACTTGCTGGGAGATTACATCCACCGCGATTTTACTCGCGATCTCACCGGATGCATGGCCGCCCATTCCATCGGCAACCATATAAAACCCTATCTCCTGCTCGTAAAACAAATTATCTTCATTATTCTGCCGTTTCTGCCCTTTATCAGACTGGCCAAACCCAATAACTTTTAACACTTTAGATTTCCTTCTATATTAAACTATTTACTTGTATTCATTAAAGCTAAACACTGCTTAAGGTCCGCAACAATTTCTTTCCCGCGGCTATACCTGTTATCTGCATTTTTCTCAAGCATCTTATCAATAACTTTCTCGACGTATTCCGGTATATTGGGATTAGCAGCCCGCGAAGACGGATGTTTTTCATTTACTATCTGATACAACAATGTCCCAATACTATCACCTTCAAACGGTTTCTTCCCAACCAGCATCTCATAGAACATTACTCCTAACGAGAACAAATCCGACCTTCCATCAACTTTCTTCCCGGAAATCTGTTCCGGTGACATATAACTCGGGGTACCAAGCACGGTCCCGGTTTGTGTTTTTGACGATGCTGTTATCCGCGCGATACCAAAATCTGTCACGCGTATACCGCCAGCCTTCAATGTCATAATATTTGCCGGTTTAATATCCCGGTGTATAACGCCTTCGGCATGCGCATAATCTAACGCATCCGCAACCTTAATTATTATATCAATTACCTCAGGAATTGGCAAAAGTTTATCTTTCTCGCAGTACTGCTTGAAATCACTACCATCCAGGAGTTCCATTGCGATATACGATACATCCATATCATCCCCCGCATCAAACACACGGATGATATTGGGGTGAGACAACTTTCCCGCGGACTCAGCTTCACGGAAGAACCGTTCCTTAACCGCCTTCATTTGTTCTTCACTCACATCATCATCAAACTTCAATGTTTTAATCGCAACCATACGATTAATTTTAGGATCTTTCCCGAGATACACAATACCCATAGCGCCCCGCCCAAGTTCTTTCTCAATCTCATACCTGCCGAGGGTAGGTTTTTGTCCCGCACCAGAAATCATTACGGTACCATCAGCTTTAGCCGCACCGCCCAAGGACATAACCGGCGCCATATTTTTTGCACCGTCAATCCTTGCTTTGACATCCTTGAAGTTCGGATCGACATTCGCTATATGTTCATACACAGCAATAGCTTTATTCAACTGGCGTTTACGCTCAAAATCCAGTGCGAGGTTATACAACAAATCCTTCATCTGATCATCCAGCGGACACTTACTAAACTTATCAAATGCTAAATCCAGCATACCCTGTCCCTGGAACGACAAACCCAACATCTTATTAGTTTCGATAGATTCAGCCTCTACCAACTCCTTACGTTTTTCAGTGAACAAGAACCGTTTTGATACGATAACGATATACCCAAGCATCAACAACATTGTGGAATACATTATCTTTATCCAATAGCCATTTGCCGCAAAAAGATATGTTCCGGTACCAATAATGATTATCATCAACACAGATGCCAATATTGCACCCCATTGCGCTTTCAACCTAGGAAGCAAGAGCATCACGAATAATGCGCAGAGAACCAGCGTAACTATCTCTACAGTCACAGCCCATTTTGGCCGTAAGATAAACCGTTTTGCAATAATATTCTGTAAAACATTCGCCGTTACTTCGATAGACGGATAATTACTTCCCACAGGCACTGTATTTAGAGAAGCTATTCCAGTTGCCATACTGCCAATTAATACAATTCTATCCTTGAACGCCTCTACCGGCACATTTCCTTTCAGTATTTCAACCACTGAAAAGTACTTGAATGACTGCGCAGGCCCCACAAAATTGATCATCATATCGAACTTTTTATCTATAGGAATATCAGACTTCCCTACAACCAACTCATTACTTTTGTTAAGTTTAATATCCGAAATATTTGTATCCAAGAAAACACTTGCCAACTGCAATGCAAATGAGGGATATAACTTATTAATGTGTTTAATAACCAGCGATTCTCTGCGCAATACACCGTCAATATCATTAAACGAATTCACATGCCCAAGCCCCACCGCCGCAAGCGCGAATGGTTCAAGCGGTAATGAAGGATAGTACCCCTCGGGGATATTCTCGTTTCCTGCAAAAGAATTCAATCCCAAAAGAGTACTGGAGGACAACAATGGCTGTTCATCTTTATCCCTAACATCCGGCACCTGAACAGAAAAGTACATCGGCAAGATAACGTTTTGACACGCAAGAAAAGTATTCTCTAGAATTGCATCGCTATCCAGCCCTTGTTCCGCTGCACTAAGATCCTGTAACACAGTCTGGTACACTTTTGCTGCACCGCTTCTTTTAGTTGTTGGATCCGTAAGCATTGCGAAATATTTTTGTTTCAACTCCCGGAACATATCCAAGCCCGGACTTTCTTCTGGTTCTGAGTATAATATGCTCAACCCAATGATTTTCGGCTGTCCTTCTGATATTTTACTGATAATATCCGCCATAACGGATCTTGGCCATGGCCAACGCCCGATACTTGAAATGCTAGAATCATCAATCGCAACAATAACAACAGCATCCCCCGGCTTTTTTGACTGCCTTAATAATGCACGGAAATCGTAAATTTTATTCTCTAGTACTTCAAATACTCCTAATTGCAGGAAGTATGCCACTAATAGAATAACAGAGATGATAAAACCTGTTAAAAAATCTGAGAAAAACGTATTTTTCTTATTTGCCATATAAATAACTCATTATCATTAATAACATATATATTGTTTATTATATACACATTTAAACAGTGAGTCAAACCTAAAATCATAATAAAAAAGAACCCCGGGCATTACCCGAAGTTCTTTTTTTTACTCAAAAATACCGTCTTACAGTTATTTAAAATTTAAACGTCAACGCAATACTATACGTATTCCCTAACTGATCACCCTGAGGCAACCACGCAAGGTCAAAACACAGCATATCATTGATTCCAACTCCAAGCCCTAAACTTAACCCGCTCATCGCACCCAAATCCTGCATCCTGGCTGTATTAAACCCTAACCGTAACGGCAAGGATATTGACCCAAATGCTAATGCATACTCTGCACCAAGCGCGAAATTAACATCATTATCCGTTGGAACATTAACATCAACCCCGGCGCTTAACTTCCCGGTTTTATACCCCACCCCGAGCTTAATATTCAAAGGTAAAGGATCTTCTGAAGCCGCGAACTTCAACGGTGTTCCAAGGTTTTGTATTGCTAATCCAAGCCCTAAACTAGAATTAAAGTTGTACATAACACCAAGATCTGCGCCGATCGCTAAATTACTAGCAGTACTGTCTATAGTACCATTAATAAACTTCAACCCAAGCCCTAACTCAAGATTACCCAACGCGATACCATACCCCAAAGTATTGGACATATAACTCGCGCTAAACGTCCCGGCAGCATCCGTCGTATCCGTTAACCGTTTTTCAATACTTCCCGCGGTGAAATAGTTTAATGCATACCCAACCGTCCCTAATTTACCCAAGGGTATACCTGCTGCAATATAACCATACCCCATATCACTGAAATCAACACCTTGATACATAAGGTTATACATTGCAGTAATTTCTTTTTTCTGCATACCCGCCAACCCCGCAGGGTTCCAATAAATCGAGTTAACATCATTAGCGATACCCGCATACGCACTACCCATCGCCAATGGTTTTACTCCAGCGCCAAGCTTCAAAAATGACACCGTAGTCCCGATCTTATCCCGTGCCGCAAAAACATTCCCAACGGCAAACCCAGCAACCACTAACGCCATCACCACTGCCAAAATTTTTCTGTTCATTACACTTTTACCCTCCTTTAGGGAAAATATATATCAAATACTTTTTTTGCTAAAATTAATACTCCCACCGCAATCCAAGAAAATAATTAACAGATGAATAATTATATTTATAAACCTGCTCATACTTCATATTTGACCCGCTGTTCAAATAATTTACTAATAAACTTACCTTCAACGACTTTGTGATTCCATACTCAACCCCTAACCTCAACACATTAGTCTGTACCGCAGTTTTGTCAGTCCCGTACGTCCCGGCAACGTCTTGTACAAACCGGCTGGAATACGCGCGATTCGCAAAACTGTATAACACAGTAGCAGTCAACGGCATTGATGTTAATCCCACACTCAACACCGGCCCGATTTTTAAATCCAAATAATCATAATATCCCGGTACAAACTTTGTACGGGTAGCATCATAATGATTTTGGTTAGAACTATTAAACACACCCTGCAGTGTCAACCCGACTGACATCTTCATAGCTTCCATCCCAGTAACAGAATACGATGCCAACCCGTCAACAACCTGAGTCAAATCCTGCCGCAGGCTGGTACTATACGCCGGCCCGTCATTAATAATTTTCTGATCCCCAAAACTTTTACTTGTAAGGTTATACATAACCCGCGCATCTAAACTCTCGCTGAACTTCATTTCACTGTTGACATACACTTCGACTGCTGTAAAGTTCAAAACATCCTTACCTATCTTCCCGGACAACTCCTGCCCATACTTTTCTTCGGCCAACGACTGATAGTTCGGGAAATTAAAACCAAAATATCCGATACCTAACAAAACATTTTTTACAGTACCAAGGTTCAACCGTTCACCTTCAACACCAAACGATGTTTTGTTATAATCAAACAACCCTTTAGTCCATGTTTCATCCAGTGTCTCACGGAAAAGTTCAGTTCTATATCCTAGTTTAACTTTAGCTTTATAATCCTTCCCCAGTTTTTGAATATACTTAAATGACAACGTATGATCCTGCGATTGCTGTGTAAGAGTCCCTCCCCCTACGAGATCAGTGACATCTTTTACCCCGCGATACCCGCCGTAGTAAGACGGTAACAATGCACTGGACTCCCCGAACTTCACCGCAGGCGTAACATCCAGGTTCAGATTCCCACCGAAACTGCCAGGTTCCGACCCAAAAAAATACTGCCCGCCAAACACGCTGAGGTTAACCAACGGGATAAACTCAACCTTAGCATTTCCAACACCCGATGCTAATGAAACAAAAACTAACGCCACTAAAAATGTAAGTACCCTTTTACCAGTTGTTGTCACATTCACACCTTTCATTTTCTTTAGAAACACCCTTGTTAAACTCTTTTTCGCACATAATCAGTTATCTTGTTTTTTCGTGCCATATCAGCGCTATCGCCGTCAAAATTGTTGTTACACAAAATATCGACCAACTCCTGTACCTTCCGTAACTCCTGCTGCTGTTTCTTGACAGCTTCAACTTCAGTCTTTAATTCACGCAGACAACTTTCCAACCGCACAGTATTTTTATCCATAGACTTTCTTAACTCATCACCCAATGCCCACAACGCACGGATCAACTCTTCGCTACTAACAGGTGACATATATAACCACCGCCTTTTATTTTATAATATTTTCTAACAACAAACTTAAATTAAATAAACCTTATAACTTATCTTTGCCACATACTTACGGTATTGCCACTAACCCCGCATCAACAAACAACTTTGGTTCTACCACAAGGTCAATCTTTTTATCCACCCCGGTAAATTCTGATGAAGTCATCACCAACTGCTGGTTCCACTTCAACAACTGATCTCTGTACGAATTCCCGGCCAACCCGGAAAACACCGACCGTGCTCCGACCTTACCTTCATCATTAATAATATAATACTCTTCCTTTGACCACGTATTATCTGCAAAAGTTACTTTGAGAGAATCATTTAACTTATCCGCTGAAACTGTTGACTCCGTATTTGCTCCAAACCATGTTTCAAACGCAGTATTTGTCATCCCTGCCGATGCACCACCCGCAACTTTCCACGTGACATCATTCATTGACGTTATATTAGCTCCGGAGGTGGTAGGTGCATAAGTCATTTTATCAATATTATTAATTCTGTAATAATAGTTGTTAAACAACAACTTATACGTCCCGCCGCTGTTTTCCACATGCCCGCCAGAATACTGTGATTCAACTTTATCAACGGTATTACTTGCGTTCCACTCGTTAGTTTTGACATAATAATCCGGCGATACTGAACCTTCCGTCCAACCTATCCATTTAGTTGACGCAGTAAGATCCGTCGGTATAGCTTTGTCAAACTGCACTTTCCACACAAAATAATCAAACCTGTTATCACGTTCATTCATCGTAACAAGTTTCATAGTATCTTCCTGAGGACGGATAATATACTCTTCAACTCTCACGCGTTTACCAAAAACATCAATTAACGACTTTCCCTGCTGGTACTCCGCCATCTTCATTTCCTGCGCTGCAGCTGCCTGAACCTGTTCACGTGACATATCCATCCCAACTTCTGTTGCCATCTCATCTTTACCTGAAGAATTCAACGCCAACGCACCCCGTGACCCGCTACCACCTGCTGAAATCGGTTCTGGTGCGGACGGCATTAAGTCAGGAAGGACATCAATACGTTCATTAGGATGTACAACAATTTCCTCTCCAAGACCGTTAACATGCCGTACTGCCACTAACCCGCTTAACAAACTTACCCGGGTTTTATTATTCTCATCCACTTCAATCTCAAACTCCGTACCACGCACAGCGCATACCGCCGTAGGGGTACGTGTAGCAAACGATTCGTTTTTTGTCAACTTCTTCACCCACGCACGCATATTCCCGCGGTTAAGCTCAAACTCCCGAACTTCCGGTTTCATGGTTTTAATAGAAAATATAGTATTCGCTGCGAGCCTTACCTTTGTCCCGTCATCCATCTTAAGAACTACAAAAGATTTGTCTCCAGTACGAATTTTAGCAGTTTCATTCAGGATCGCACCTGTTTTGCATGCTTTCCAAATTTCTGTCCCTGCGAGCGATGTTTCCACCTGGCCTCTAAGCGACTCAACTGCCACTTTTCTTATTACCGCCGCGGAAACTAACGACAAACTCAACGCCACAATACTGATACAAATGAAGCTCTTCATCAGAAGACTTCCTTTTTTCATACCCATCTCTTCATTCCTCCTGTATTAATACATTTTAATATCAAACAACATATAACGTATTACCGTTTTTACCGGTTGCAACGCACGGGAGATATTAACTCCCATGCGCTACAACCCATTTCTTTATGCTTAGCGGATAACCGCTATACGTTTTGTATCAGTATGCGTCCCGGCTTTGAACTTATAGATGTACACACCACTGGCGACTTTCTCGCTCTTCTGGTTTGTACCATCCCAAGTAGCTGTATATCCGTTATTCGCTCCCGTAGCCACAAGCGTTACTTTATCGAACTCGCGTACTAATTCACCCGCGATATTAAATATCTTGATTGTTACTTCAAGATTTGTTTCACCCGCAGGTATGAAGTACCGTATGTTCGCATTAGTATCAGTTGCCGGCTTGAACGGGTTAGGATATACGTATGTCTTAAACGGCCCAGCATACGTCCCGCTGCCATCCCCGCCACTAGTTTGCGCAGAACCTATAAACGCTGCAAATTTCCCGGAAACATTCCCTGACGAATTCGCTCCGGATTCAACACTGATCGTATTAGACACGGTATCTATGTTCATTCCATTAGTAACCTTCGACCAGCTACCATCACTATTCAGTTGATAGACATACAACTTTGCAAGATCAGTATTTGTTACGGTCAAAGTACTATATTGAATAGTAACTTTCACAGTTTTCCCTGATGCTAATTTCGCTAACGGCCCGTTAACAATCTTCACCTGCATGTTATACACTTCACTTGCCTGCACACCAGGCAAATTACTTGCTGCCATATACGCCTTCGCAATCGCCGCGCTACCTGTATTAGTTATGGTAGATTCTACGATAACCTCAGCAGTAACGGTCCCGGTCGAGTTAAATGTGCCTGCAGGGATATACATCCCGCTGGTATTACCTTCCCCGACTTTAACCTCGCCGCCGGAGATCGGGTTAAACTTTTCTTCGTTCTTCGACTTAATATCAATCGGGAACGTACTAGTTTCATCACCCGTATTACCTTCAGCATCCGTACCTTTTGTACGTATACTGAACTCCGTCTCATCACCAGGCAGGTATGTACAGACAAGCATCTGTTTATCCAACGACATTGATATCACATCGAACGCATCAATCGCTTCCTGCACTGTCGGAGAAGATAACGTTACGATTTCCTTCAGTGTATCAAGCTTCGTAGGATCGCCTTCCACTAACGGTGCAGACGCAAGGATAGTCAACGTGAACGAAATATTTCTCCCACGCTGCTTTCTAAACGCCTTAACCTTAAACTTCAACGGATGCGGCTGGTAGGTAAGATTCTTACTCACAACAGCCCGTGCTGAGTTTACCATAACCTGTCCCGGCGCAACAAATACTTCACCGTTTGTCTGTGACAACGCTATGAAATATTTTACACTGGGTTCAAGCCCGGTAATAGTATAACTATCGATTTCCAATGTTGTCTGGTTAACCGTAAAGTACCCAAACACCATTTTTGTAAAATCTTCAGACACTGCAACTGCCATTGTTGCATCATTAGTCGTAATCTTTGACCCGTTAGTCTTAGAGATACCACCCAACACCGTACCGCCACCCTTAAGTTCGATCGCTTCAGTCAAGTTATTGATCCCACCAACGACAGTAATATCCTTCGTTGCAGTAGCCAACCCTTTGACGAACACCTTTATTATATATTCGCCTGGCACCAACCCTTTAACCTCGAACTCCGCTTCCTGATGAACAACGCTATACTCTTCAACATCCTTCGGCGGTTTCGACGCTGTTTCGATACCATCCATCGGGTTTTTATATTCAACACCTTTTTTCTGTAGCAATACCAACGCTCCCGGTATTTCATACCCGGAGACAGGCGTAATCATTCTATACCCTTCTTCAATCTTGATTAGCCCACGCAAAATTCCCGGTGCTTCCTCAAGCTTGAAGTTCACATCTTTAGACCCCTGTATCACAGAGCGCATAGTTACTGCGCCATACCGCGAGACTGATGTATCACCGCTATCACGTATACCGGCAGTAACATCCCAATACTTAACATCAGGATTTATGCTGTTAATGGTATACTCACCAAATTCATTGGTAGTTGCAATTAAATCAATAGATTCACCCATCTTCTCTGAAGGTTTCGCCATTATTTTGATATTCGCCAACGGTTTTGCACTCATATCCACAACTTTCCCTGTGATCGTTACACCTTCTTTAAGCTTTACCGACCCAACATCCACTTCTATTGCTTCATTCGGCACTACGATCCCAGCTTTAAAGTACGCGATATAATTTTTCCCGTTAACCTTACCATCAGACCCTACCCTTGTTTGAATATCAAGAATGTACGTCCCACCAGGTAAGTTCTTAAACGTGAACATACCGGTAGAAATCTGGACATCACCTGACCCTGTCCCGGTATCACGTGATGAACCATCAACCCACGGCCGCGCTTCTATATGAACCCTTACATTACTGTTACCTACTGAAGACCCGGTCACCGCATCGAGGACGGTCCCTTTCACTGTTGCACCTTTTGCAACTATGATAGGCGACATTGTCAACGACAACGGCTGGAATATTGTTAAGTCAATCAGCGGAATTTCAATCTGTCTTG
>JBBAAG010000037.1 GCA_041658405.1 Elusimicrobiota bacterium | reverse complement strand
TGATGAGGTTCATCAGATAACATCATTTGGGTTTAATGCATTGCTAAAAACTTTAGAAGAACCGCCTGCACATGTTAAATTTATGATGGCAACAACTGAACCTCATGAGTTACCAAGGACAATTATCTCGAGACTCCAGCATTTTACACTTAAGTTAGTTCCTATCCCGCTGATATCGAAGTATCTCGATGAGATTATTGAAAAAGAACGCGGTGAAGGGCGTGAAATTAAAGTTACAAAGGAAGCGCTGGATCTTATTGCAAAAAACAGCGGGGGTAGTGTGCGTGATGCACAGAGCTTACTCGACCAGGCTATTTCTTACGGTGGGGATAAAGTGGGGTACGAAGAAGTGTCTTCATTACTTGGATTGATACCGTCACAGGTTTTGCATGATATAACCCAGTGCCTCTCAGCTGGTAGGACAAGTGAAGTTTTGGAGTTACTTGAAACTAGTATGAATAACGGGTACGATGTTCACCAGCTGACAAAAGATCTCCGGGATTATTACCGTAAGATGTTGTTATTGAAATATAGTTCAAATGAAAAAAATGTTGCGAATCTCGGATTATCCAATGAATTAAAGGAATTAGTCAGGAAAACGGATGCTGCTCATATTCTGCGCGGTATTAAATTATTGGTACGGTGTGCTGAAGAAATGAAGTGGAGTGAATACCCCGGGATTGTTCTGGAAACAACACTTGCATGGTTGAGTAAGAAGGTTGTGAGTATTGAAACGCTTATGCAGGGAAGTGATACCGTGGTTGAGGAACCGGAGAAGGAAAAGGTCATTGATAAAGTTACGCCAGTGCTTTCTGAAGAACAAAAAACTGATATGGTTGAACATAAACTGTTTTCTCTATGGGAGCAAATAACAAGAAGAATTACCGGTAAGAATTTAATCGGTGAAAGTATGAGGAAAGCACAGCATAGAATCGAGAACAATAAAATTGTTGTCACGGTAACCGACGAAGTTGCAAAACATAAGATCTTAAAAGATATCAGGATGGTAAAACAGGAAATTGTTCATATGGTACCTGAGGTCGAGGGGTATGAACTTGAAGTACTCGTTGAGAAACCGGTGGAAGATACTGTTATAGTGGAACCCTCTGGTAATACCTCAGGCAACAGGGATACCGGGGTGGAGACTGAACTTGATCCCAAAGATGAAAAAGCGACACAGATACAGTTTGATCTACATGGTGTGCAGGAAACCTTCCCTGAAGCAAAAATTGTTGGAAATAATGAGATAGATACTAATAAGGATAATTCAGGAAAAAGTAAGAAATGAACTGGTGTTTATGGTAAAGGTATTTGATAAACTTGTGCAGGCATTACAGAAACTTCCCGGGATAGGCCCGCGTGCAGCTGAACGGTTAGCGTACTATGTCCTTCGTACTAACCGTGAAGAAATAGTTGAACTGGCTAATGCGTTAGTATCTTCAAAACGTGATATCAAAAAATGTTCAGTATGCTATAATTATACGGAAACAGATCCGTGCGAGATATGTGGTGATAGTAACCGCGATAAAACATTGCTATGTGTTGTAGAACATCCGCAGGATGTTTCCGCAATTGAAAATATTAAGTCTTTTAATGGTTTGTATCACGTACTCGGGGGGCCGATTTCGCCATTAGATGGAGTGACACCCGATAAACTAAAGCTCAACGAACTTTCAACGCGGGTAAGTAATGGCAGCGGGATAAAAGAAATTATTTTAGCGCTTGACCCTGATATAGAAGGCGAAATGACAGTGAACTATATCGTAGCTCAGTTAGAGAATATAAATGTAAAAATTACGAGGATCGCTTACGGCATTCCCGCTGGGGGTGACCTCGAATATGCGGATAGTGTTACTTTAAGTCAATCAATTGAAGGCAGGAAGGAGTTAAGAAAGAAATGAGTGAATTAACAGAAATTAGATGGCATGGTCGTGGAGGGCAGGGGGCTAAGACAGTAGCGTTATTATTTGCGGAAGCAGCACTTGCAACCGGTAAACAGGTACAGGCGTTTCCGGAATATGGCCCGGAACGTATGGGTGCGCCGGTATTTTCGTTTGATAGAATAAGTGATGAACCGATTACATTGCACTGCCATGTGCAATCGCCAAAATACGTTGTGGTTCTTGATCCGACGTTAATTGAAACTGTGAATGTTACCGAAGGGTTAAAAGATGATGGTGCGATTATTATTAACTCGCCATTACCGGCATCAGAGATGAGAAAGAAAATTAATCCGACAAAAGCGCAGGTGTTTACGGTGAATGCCAGCGAGATTGCGATACAAACAATTGGGCGGAATATACCTAATACACCGATGATGGGCGCGTTGGTTAAGGTTAGTAAATTGTTAAAGATAGAAGGTGTTCTTGAAGATACCAAGCATAAACTTGAAAAAAAGTTTAGGAATAAACCTGAGATAATTGATGGGAATTTAAAGTCTATACAGCGTGCATATGACGAAGTTAAAGGTGAATAAGTATATATTTTAGAAGGAGTTGTCATAATGAAGAAGCAAGGATGGAAAGAGTTGCCGGAAGGTGATATACTCGCACCGGGAACAGCTGCAAATTTTAAAACAGGTGATTGGAGGTCCGAACGCCCGGTTTGGGATTCTACTAAGTGTAAACACGACCTTATGTGCTGGGTGTATTGTCCGGATAGCGCTATCATTACTAAAGACGGTAAAATGTGCGGGATCAATTACGATCATTGTAAAGGATGCGGGATTTGCGCTCATGTTTGTCCGTTAAAAGAGAAGGCTATTAAGATGGAACCCGAAGAAAAGTTTCGGCAAGGGAAATAAGTAGGAAGGTGAAAGGAGTCTATTATATATGAAAGATATAGCTAAAACCGGGAACGAAGCGGTTGCCGAAGCTATGCGCCAGATTAATCCTGACGTTGTTGCGGCATACCCTATAACACCGGCAACTGAAATAGTACAGATATTTTCGCAGTTTGTCGCTGATGGATTAGTGAAAACCGAATATGTAGCAGTGGAGAGCGAACACTCTGCGATGTCCGCGTGTATCGGCGCATCAGCCGCAGGTGCGCGTGCAATGACTGGAACGTCAAGCCAGGGTTTGGCATTGATGTGGGAAATGTTATATATCGCAGCCGGGTTGAGGATGCCGATAGTTATGGGAGTAGCTAACCGCGCGTTATCAAGCCCCATAAATATACACGGTGATCAATCCGATGTCATGGGTACCCGTGATTCCGGGTGGATACAATTACATGCTGAAAATACGCAGGAAGCTTATGATAATATTATACAGGCAGTAAAAATTGCGGAAACCGCAAAGTTACCTGTGATTTCAACAATGGATGGTTTTATTATCAGTCATTGCATGGAAGTTGTAAAATTACTTGAAGACGCGCAGGTGCAGGCTTTTGTTGGCGACTATAAACCCGAACGGTACTTGCTGGACGTAGATAATCCATTTACGCTTGGCGCGATTGACCTACAGGATTATTATTTTGAGCATCGCAGGCAGTTGGCAGATGCGATGGTTAAATCCAAAGATATCGTGCTTAATGTTGGAAAAGAGTTTGGTAAAAAGTTTGGGCGCGAGTACGGTTTATGGGAAAAAGTTAATATGGATGACGCGGAATTAGCGCTTGTCGTTATAGGTTCAGCTGCAGGGACTGCAAAAAATGTTATTTCTGAACTTAGAAAACAGGGGAAAAAGGTTGGGATGCTGAAACTACGCGTCTTCCGTCCGTTTGCGGCGGATGCATTAGCGGAAGAATTGAAAAATGTTAAATCCGTAGCTGTTCTGGATCGTTCAGATTCATGTGACGGTTTTGGCGGGCCGATTTTTGATGAAGTACGGTCAGCGTTGTATGACCTTGATAAACGGCCTTTGATGACGAACTATATCTACGGCCTTGGCGGGCGCGAGTTTGACTTAAATGATATTAGATATATTTATGAAGAACTTGGCAAGATATTGAGTGCTGGAAAAGTTGGGTCTAAGATAAACTATATCGGCGTTCGGGAATAGGTCGTAAGAATATTTTTAAGAAAGGGATAAATATAACATGGCTACAATAAGAGATTTAGCAAAAAAGCCTGAGTTGTTTACTGGAGGGCATAGGCTGTGCGCAGGTTGTGGTGCGGGTATTATTGCCCGGCAGGTGTTAATGGCAGCGAATACGCCGGTAGTAGTAGCAAATGCTACGGGTTGTCTTGAAGTTTCTTCTACAATATTTCCGTATTCCGCGTGGAAGACGTCATGGTTTCATAGCGCATTTGAGAACGCAGCAGCTTCATGTAGTGGAATAGAAGCGACATATCGTTCACTTAAACGTCAGGGGAAAATTAATAAAGATATACGGTTCATCGCGTTTGGTGGTGACGGCGGGACATATGATATAGGATTACAATCTTTGTCCGGTGCAATGGAGCGCGGACATAGGATGTTATATGTATGTTATGACAACGGAGCGTATATGAATACCGGGATACAGCGTTCATCCGCTACGCCGATTGGAGCGTATACCACTACTGCTCCCACGGGTAAAGAAAAAAAAGGGAAGGAACAACAACGGAAGGATCTTACAGAAATAATGGTTGCTCACAGTATTCCTTATGTCGCTCAATCGGCAGTAGGGTTTTGGAGTGACCTTGTAAATAAGGTACAGAAAGCGTTGGATACCGACGGTCCGACTTTTATTAATGTACTTCAGCCGTGCCGGTTGGGATGGGGACATGCTCCGGAGACTATAACAGATATTGGTAAACTCGCGGCGGATACTTGTTTTTGGCCGTTATACGAAGTGGTGGACGGGACGTATAGGGTTACGTATAAACCAAAAGAAAAGAAGCCGGTTACTGAATTTTTGAAAACTCAGGTGCGGTTTAAGCATTTGATGTCACCAGACAGCCAGGATGTTGTGGCTAAGATGCAGAACGAAATTGACCGCAAGTGGAATCGTTTACAAAAACTTCATGCGGATGGCATTGCTGCAGCAGCAGCGGTTCCTGCGGGGGATGCTAAGTAGTGGGTTGGTAACTTATGAACGGAGAAGTTTTCTTTGATTAATAAAGCTGATATTATCACTCATTACGAGTACTATGCCGGGACAATTGATGAATGGCAGGGTAGGAATAAGTATTACCACAATACTATAAAAGAGGTATTGGGGTTTGCAGTAATGCAAAACTGTAAAGTACTTGACCTGTCCTGCCATAACGGTGCGTTGTTGGCGAGTTTAAAACCTTCATACGGTATAGGGATTGATATCAGTCCGAAGATGGTTGAGCTTGCAGGTAAGAATTATCCGGAAACCAATACTAAATTTGTTTGTGCAGATATTGAGAAAGATAAGTTTCCTTTCGCTGAAGATGAAAAGTTTGATTATATTATCCTGAATAACACATTAAGTGAAACCGCGGATATTCAGAAATTGTTCAAACGTATAACAAAACATTGTACCAGTGATACACGCGTAATTGTTATGCAGTACAATCCGATATGGCAGCCATTACTGAAGTTCGGCGAAAAAGTTGGGTTAAAAATGCCGGAGATGAACCATAACTGGTTATCAATCGATGATGTAGAAAATTTTTTGGAGATCACTGGCTATCAGCCGGTCAAGCGCGGGTATTCTTTATTGTTCCCTAAATACATACCGGTCATCAGCGAGATTTTGAACAAATTCTTTGCAAAGATACCTTTTCTGCGCAGGTTGTGTATTATGCAATACTGTGTATCGCGTATGTTGATACCTCCGGAGAATGCGGAGGATATGACAGTATCTGTGATCTTGTGTGTCAGGGATGAAGAGAAAAATGTTGAGCCTCTGGTGCAGCGTATACCTGTAATGGGTAAGCATACGGAGATCGTGTTTGTGGAAGGCGGATCCAAGGATAATACCCGCACGGAAGTTGAACGTATTATCACAAAATATCCTGAAAAAGATATTAAGTTGTATATCCAGGATGGTAAAGGTAAAGCGGACGCTTGCAGAAAAGGGTATCTTAACGCAAACGGTGATTTTATGATACTACTGGAAGCAGACCTCACTACCCCACCTGAAGAAGTACAGTTATTTTATGATGTATATAAAGCTGGTATAGGAGAGTATATCAACGGAAGCCGGCTTGTTTACCGTATGGATAAAGATAGTATGCCGTTTGTTAATCATATAGGCAACCGCTCGTTTGGTATTATTTTTTCATTACTCCTGGGTCAACGTTTTACGGATACGTTATGCGGTTTAAAAGCTATCTCAAAAAATAATTATCGTACAAAGATCACTGATGCGTTGAAGGTATGGGGTGATTTTGACCCGTTTGGTGATTTCGAACTTATCTACAGTGTAATCAAGAATAATATGAAAGTCGCGGAGGTGCCTGTACATTATATCCCG
Organism: Elusimicrobiota bacterium; assembly: GCA_041658405.1. Taxonomy (NCBI): domain Bacteria; kingdom Pseudomonadati; phylum Elusimicrobiota; species Elusimicrobiota bacterium. Next base: position 21,634 of record JBBAAG010000037.1, on the reverse strand, counting down.
CGTGTATACGGCGCACCGAAGACACAGGTGGTAAAACACGGGATGTTGCTGTTAAAGATGGTATGGGTGGCTTTTAAAAGGTTTGTGTTGTTCTAAATAGCCACGGGTGGAGAATATATAAGATGAAACTACCACAGAAGTCTAATATGCGTGTTACTAATTCTGAAGATCCTATCGAGTATTACTATAAACCATTAACCGGATTCATGTATCTAAAACGTTTAAAAATGGCAGAAAAGGTTGTTAAAACCGTGCACTGCAATAATTTGTTGGAGATAGGGTATGGCAGCGGCATATTTCTTCCGGAACTTTCGGTACATTGCGCGTCATTGTACGGTATGGATATTCATTCTAATGTTAAGTTAGTGCATGAAATGCTGGTAAAGGAAGGTGTTAATGCGCAGTTATCAACCGGCGATATTCTTAAGATGGAGTACTTAACCGGTCAATTTGATTGCGTAGTATGTTTAAGTGTTATGGAGCATATAGAGGACACGAAAACGGCAGTTGAGGAAATTCATAGAATTTTGGCGGAAAAAGGTTTCTTAATAGTAGGTATTCCCACAAAAAATGTTATTACAGACGGGTTATTCAAGATACTCGGGTTTGATCATGATAAAGAACATGTGTCCGGTCATAATAAAGTTATTGCTGAATTACGAAAAAAGTTTGATCTGCAGCTATTAGTTAAATTTCCTGTCATAACGCCCCTGGATTTGTCTTTATACACGGTAACGAAATGGGTAAAAAAGTAATTCCTCTATTAATAATCGTGGTTCTTGCGCTTGTGCCAAGGTTAGTGAATTTTGGTACACACGGGTTATTTTATTGGGATGAAGCATATTACGCGCTTGAAGCAAAAACAGTACCCACGGTTTTACATTATGTATTCAACGGAAATAAACAAAAAAGTGTTGCAGGGCTTAAATCAGAACTTATTGATAAAGGATGTATTTTCCCGACCGGTGTGGCAAAGCCGGGATTTATTACATTATTATCTATTGCCAGTACGGTTTTTGGTTCCAGGGATTATAGTGGGCATTTAATGTCCACTCTATTTAGTTTATTGACATTGATATTGGTATACGTACTGTCCATGCGTATCTACAATAATTTATATATCGCATCCACTGCGTGTTTATTAATGGCGGTAAGCGGTTACGATATACTGTACGCACGTAATGGGTTGCCATTATCTGCATGCTTGTTTTTTTTCACACTAAGTATCTTATTGCTTGTATCGGCGTATAACAGGCAGTGGGAGATAAAACACGTGTTTTTGTCCGGTATAACTGCCGGTATGGCGGTTACATGTCACTATACCGCGTTGGTCAGCAGTATTTTTGTTATGGCTCTAATCTTTGTGTATAGTTTGATAAAAGAGTGGAAGAATACGAAGTTTAACAGTGCCGTTAAAAATATGGGGATTTATATACTCGGATTACTGATTATTCCGGTCTCATACCAAATTGTGTATATGCTGATAAAAGCATTTTTAGGTAATAAACTTGAGGGTATAGTAGCAATGACATATTTTGAGTATTTCGCAAGGCAGTTTGGGTGGACTGTACAGGGATTGAATATCCGTGAAGCCGTTACTAATTACGATGTGTTGTTCTATATTAAAGCTATTTTGTTGAATAATGGTTGGGTTTTTTTGTATGCGTTAGTAACGTCGGTTGGATATTTCTTGATTAAGAATTTTAAAAAGTTTAATTTTATTGAAGCCTTGTTATTAATAAATACAGCGGTAATATTTGTTGTTTGGACTATGAAACCAGGGGTTACAGTTGCCAGGTTGTTATCCATAATATTTCCGTTTACCTATATCATGCTTGCGAAAACTGGTTGTGATTTTTATACCGGATTGAAATTGCCGGTATTAAAGGCAGTGGTTATATTAATAGGGGTTTTAGTAGTAATACAAAATGTTGTGATTGCAGGGGTACTGATAAATCTTAAATCCGGCTATCCTGATGTAGCATCATTTATTAAATCTACCGGCGAGACTGAAGTTGCAAGCCTCTGCGCGTGGCCTTATATGCAGTTTTATCTCGGTAAAAAAGTTTATGCTAATTCTGACAGGTTGAACACTGTCAAGGATATACTTACAATGGCAAAGGAAAGGAAGATTAAGTATTTAATTAAGGAGTTTGATATAAACGAGTATAACCATAATGAGCTTGAGAAAGAAGTTACTGCGATTCTTAGGCTGAAGAAACCCTTTAAAGTGTTTGACCATAAGTATCAGATAGAGAATATTGTTATAGACAACGATCCTGGTGCAATAAAGTATTTGAATGAAGCTAACCTGAAGAAAGTATATGTTTATGAAATTGCAAGTGTGTTTAAATAGATAATATATGACTGAAAATAAACGTATTGATAATGAAGTAAAACACGGGAAAAAAATTTTGCATGCCGCGGAAGATATCTGGGGCTGGGGAAGTCCTGCGGGACGTGTACGCGCAAACCGGCGTGCTGCTATTTTTGTGGAATTAGCTAAGATAAAAAAAACTGATAAAGTCCTGGAGATTGGCTGTGGGACAGGGTTATTTACACGGTTAGTTTATGCACGTACAGGCGCTGAGATTATAGCTACTGATATCGTTGATGATTTACTGGAGAAAGCAAGGATTGAATGTAAAGACGCGCGGTTTGTTCGGGAAGATGCTATGGCGTTGACCTGTACCGATAAAACGTTTGATGTTGTGTTTGGCAGTTCTATCTTGCATCATCTTAATATCGGGCTTGCGTTTAAAGAAATACTAAGGGTTCTAAAACCCGGAGGTAGGATGGTTTTTGCTGAACCTAATATGCTGAACCCCCAGATTTTGGTACAAAAAAATGTCGGGGTTATTAAGGAAGCTATGGGTGATAGCCCGGATGAAGCCGCGTTTATACGCTGGCAAGTTGAAAAAGTGATTAAAAATGCGGGGTTCATAAATACAAAAACGTTTCCTTACGATTTTTTGCATCCTTTTGTACCAAAACCTTTGATTTCGGCAGTATCATTCTTAGGCAGTATAATTGAAAGTATGCCCGTATTTCGTGAGATTGCAGGATCGGTTGTTATATACGGTGAGAAAATAGGGGATTAATTAATCTAGTTTAATCATATTAATAATAGCTGCGAGTACTGCTAATACTATAATCGTCAGGATAAAAGTTAGGCTGATGCCAAATTCCGGGATAAAATATAGTGTCACACTGAGTGACGCAATACCTGCTCCCAGTAAATCAAAGAAGTACAGGATGCCAGCGTTTTTTGTGAAATGCAAAGAAGTTGTATATATTGCGCCTACCGGCAAGGATATTAGTAGCATGGAAATAAAGAATAGTGTGCCTGCGATTGAGTAGTTTACGAATATGATACCCAGAATGAATGCTGTTAAATATAGGAAGATTGTGGAGTTGGTGAGGTAACGTAATAATTTTTCGCCGGTAAAAGTTTTTGTATTCAACATTTTTTCCGCAAGAATACTGCCGATACACAAACCAATCATAAATGCGGAAATAAGTAAGGATATCTGTTCGTAAAGATAACCGTAAATCACCTGAAAATTCAGGAGAAGTAATATTTCTGCGCACATGCTTAAGCCGCCGTACAAAAATACTGTTCCTAGCTGTAAACCATTGGGATTGCGTGTTACTAAAACCAATATCAGGATTACAGAAATAACTGGGATTATTATTTTTAGAATACGGGTTAATTGATTATGTGCAGCGGTAACGGTATAAGTGTTGAATTCGGGTGTTGTGGATTTCAGCCATAAAGCTATCATCGCGGTATAGGTTACGGGATGCGAATCCGTGTTTATTGAATGTTCATCTCTGCGTGTAAGTGTGCTGTGCCAGTACTGAAGCTTGTATTTATCAAATTTAAAGGGGAGATTGTGACGGTTGAGCGTTGATGGTTTGGGTTTTAGTAATTTGAGATTTATTAAGTACTGTTTTATTCCTGGTTGCGGAGTTTTTGAATTACAGTAACTTACTGCATACGCAGTGTTGCCGGGGAATATGTAAGTTGAAGGAAATGAGTTCCTCAAAGCAGAATATATGCTTGCGTTAATTTTAATAAGTTCATTGGTTAAATACACATCGGAAGAAGGGAAGGATAAACTTAGTATGCCGTTTGCTGATAAAATGTTGTTTAAAGATAAAAAAAATTCTTGGGTGAAGTATCGCGAGAAAAACAATGTTGTTGGTGCAGGGGCTGATAATATTACAGCGTCAAATTTATCTTTTATTGTGCTGTTGACATATCTTCTGGCATCAGTGTTTATTATTGTAACTTTCTTGTTTTGAAATACTGCTGCGCCAGCGGGAATTTGTTTATATATATCAACCAGTCCCGGGTCAAGGTCAGTATAAAGTATTGATCGGACATTAGGGTAACGCAGTACTTCTTGTATCACCAACGGCCCGCCGGTGATTATAAGTACATTTTGTATTTTAGGGTTTGAGAGTAAGGCAAGGTGTGTAAGGTATTCCGCGTGTTCAGTATTCTGTGTGGTGAACGTAAGTGCGCCGTTCTCATAGATACTGTATTGGTTGTCACGTTTAAGTAGTAGTATATTGCCGTATTTTGTATCTTTCGAAGTGAGTATCTGATAATTATTTTCCCACATTTTTTGGCGGATGGATAAGTCTAGGGTTTGTGAATTAAACAATGTTAAAAGTAAAATAGTTGCTATAACTGTATTAGAAAACCCTTCTTTTATTGGCTTCGATTGGCTGGTTTTCACATCATTCCTGGTTATAATAAAATACGTTACGATGTTGTTCAGTATTGATATGAGTAAACATAAGGTTAATGAGTTCATCCTTCCGGCAAAGATAAAGCTGAATATTATGCCTCCGGTAAAGGTTCCTAAGGTTTCGTAAATATATGCTTTATTCGGGTTGGCGTTCTGCGTGGATTGTAATAATGTTGATATAACGTTGAACTGTATGCCATAGATAATGCATAACGGCGCGGTGAACATAAAGTTGAGAAGTAATAACGGGAATGAAAGGTTTGTTCCAAAAGGGAGGTTCAATATAATACGTGAATAGCGTAAAGCTATGAGGGTTAATGGTATGAGTATAGAAAGTGTGAAGTGTATTGTGTTAAGTGTTTTTGCAGTGAATAATTTGCTGAAAGAGCTGGATATTAGTGTGCCGGTACCGACAAAGATAAGCCATAATGACAGGGTTAGGCCGATGTTTAATTCATTGCTTTGGTATACAGTTAGGAGTTCACGCAGAAGTGTTATCTGTGTAATTAACGAAGTTATGCCTAACACAGTGGCGGATATATATAGATTAATTAAATTCAACCGGATACCCTTGATAATTAGCTTATATTTACTTCTCTATTATAATAATAAATCTTGTATAATTTTAAGATGTTATGATAAAAAAGATTTTATCTGCTGATACAGCAATTGTATGTTTACTCACACTGATGCTCTGTGGGATGTGTGTGTTTACCATCCATGCAGTAGAGTTTGAGTACGGTGCAGTGGTTTCGCCAGGTGAATTATCGTACAGTGATGACAAAAAAAAGGATGAACCTCCGCGAGTATGGAATAAATACTGTTATCTTCTCTCAAAGGAATTCGGTGCGGAGCCTGAGTATGTCCAAAAATTGTTTCAGTCAGGATATGGATACTCTGAGCTAACGCAAATGTTTGTGATTTCCCGGATGAGTAAAAATACAGTCAAGGATATAGTTGTGTTACGCGAGAAAAACAAAAAGTTTGAGAGTATCTCAGGAACGTATAAACTTGATTATAAGGAAGTGTTGAAGGAAGCTGTGGGTATACGTGCAAAGTTAATGGCAAGGAAGGATAGTGTTATCTTAAGTACTACAACATACAAAGTTATTACGGAATAATTTAGTTAAGGAAGGGAAGTTAATGGACAAAAAGGTGTTTAGTTATCTGGTAATCGGCCTCTACGCTGTATCTGTTATTCTGGGCTTAGTGGTTATACTTAAACCCGGGGATAAAAGTAGTGTAAACAAAGTTAAGGACGGAAAAAGTGCCGGCGGAGTTGCTAATGCCGCACAGTTTTCTGGGAATAATGGCATCGGCGTGGTTACCATAAACGGTACTATACAATTTGACTCGCGGGATATGGGGTTCTCACCCAACGATTCAGGGAGGGTACTAAAGAAAATTGAAGCTTTTAAAAACCGTTCTGATATTAAGGCTGTGGTTTTGCGTATAAACTCACCAGGCGGGACAGTAGGGGCGGTACAGGAAATATATAGCGCTGTGCAAAAATTGAAGAAAGCAGGGAAAAAAGTTGTGGCATCCACCGGTGATATTTCAGCTTCCGGCGGATATTATGTTGCCTGTGCGGCAGATAAGATTATTGCTAATCCAGGCAGTATGGTAGGTTCTATCGGAGTAATAATGGAATTAGGTAATGTTGAGGGGTTACTAAAAAAAGTAGGGATCAAAATTGATACCATAAAAAGCGGTAAGATGAAGGATATCGGTAATTATTCCAGACAGATGACTGAAGATGAACGCAAACTTTTACAGGAGATGATTGATAGTACATACAACCAGTTTCTTAATGCCGTATCTACAGGGCGGGGGATTGAGAAAGATAAACTTGTGAATCTTGCGGATGGCAGAATATTTACCGGTGAACAAGCAAAATCTGTTGGGTTGGTTGATGAACTTGGGAGTGGTGATGATGCAATTCAAATCGCAGCGGCGCTCGCAGGGATTAAGGGTGAGCCAAGAGTAGTGACGGATAGCGAACCATGGGAGCAGTTTATGGATATGTTGAGTATGTCAAGCCGTAATGATGTCCTGCAAAAAGTCGGTGCAGTTGACGGGTTTAGGCTTGCATATAAGATGTATTATTGAATTGAGTCAAATATGAATATCATAGATTTTGTGTACGATATTATTTTAATACCAAAAACGTTTTTTGATAGCCTTGCCGGGAAAAGTAAGCTAAGTGGATGGGCATTCCTTTTATTGTTATTCTCAGTATTTACAAGTATGGTATCAATTCCGGTAGTATTAGGTATGAATCGCGAAGAAGGTGTATTGTTTATTTCCGCATTCACGGGGTTTAGGTATATCGTAACCGTAGTGTTGATTCTTTTATGGTCGTTAATCCTGAATTTTACCGCTGAAATTCTTAATGGCAAAGGTAAAGCAGTCGGGATGTTCAACGCTGTTATGTTTTCAACGTTCCCGCTGGTGTTTAGTATTCCAGCAGGATTTATCTCTTTAATGGTTCCATCGGGGTATGGGGTGTTATTATTTATGATACTGATGTTATGTTTGATACTTTGGATGATAAACCTGCAATTGATCAGCATAAGTAGCATACACGGAGTATCATATCTGCGTGCAGTAGGGGTAATAAGTATTCCCGCTGCAGTTATTACCGCATTATTTTTGTTGATCACAATTGTTGGCGTCATAATACTATCGACGATATGGGCGATGGCTGTTAAGTCTATAAATATTAGGCCGTTTTAAAAATAGTATTTAACAAAAACAGAATATGAACAAACCGTTATGGGATACTGTAAAAGAAAATGTTCGGAAAGTTTTGGTATTAAACGATTCTGTGCACGGGATCGCGCTGGGGTTTGCGATTGGATTATTTCTTTCCGTCCTACCGACATTTGGTATTGGGATGGTAGCTGCGCTGGCGTTATGCCCGGTATTAAAAATTAATCCAGTATCCACTTACGCAGGAACGTTACTGGTGAACCCGTTCACCGGGATATTTGTTTATGGGTTCAACTACTGGGTTGGAACATTGGTTATCAAACCCGGGAACAGTCAGGGGTTTGTTATACCAAAAAGTTTTTCTGGCTTATTAGATATGAGCTGGCAGCTGGTGATTGGAAGTTTTGTTAATGCGATTATTTTGTTCGTTGTTTCGTATTATATTGTGAGTTATGCTATGCAACAATACAGAAAACGTGGCGGTAACAATAGTGAAAACACAGCAAGGTAACGCGTCTTTCAAGAAACAATACCGTCCATCGTATCTGCGGATATCTTTATCTGACCTAAAACAAGTGCGTGATAGATTGATGGCGTATATGGAACATTGTGAGTTATGCCCAAGAAAGTGCGGGGTCAATCGTTTAAAAGATGAACACGGTGTTTGTCGGTCAGGGCGTAATGCTGCTGTGTCAAGTTATAACGTTCATACCGGTGAAGAACCGCCGGTTTCTGGTGTCAAAGGGTCAGGGACTGTGTTCTTTACAAACTGCAACCTACATTGTGTTTTCTGTCAAAATTATCCTATAAGCCAAATGGGTAACGGTAAAAAAGTTACATCTGATGAGTTAGCAAAGTATATGGTTGAACTCCAGGGACGCGGGGTGCATAATATTAATTTGGTTACCCCCACACACGTAACTGCGCAGATGGTTGAGGCTCTGGTACTTGCGCGGGAAAAAGGGTTACGGGTGCCATTGGTTTATAACACCAGCGGGTATGATTCAGTTAAGGTAATAAAACTTCTTGAAAATATTGTTGATGTTTATCTGCCGGATATAAAGTATACAGACAATGTTTTGGCGGGTAAGTATTCCGGTGTAAATAATTATGTTGAGAATAATAAGCTTGTGTTGAAAGAGATGTATCGCCAGGTAGGAGACAGTCTTAAACTGGATAGCAGCGGTAATGTAATGCGGGGAATGATTGTCCGGCATTTAGTTTTACCGGGAAATCAGGGAAATTCTGAAGCCGCGCTAAAATTTATTGCGGAAGAGTTGTCTCCAAAAATGTACATAAGTCTGATGGCACAGTACCATCCTGCGTATAAGGCTGAAGCATATACAGAATTGCAGCGGAGGTTAACACAGGAAGAATATGATAGTATACTGTCAGTTGCGGATGAGTTGTTGTTAGAAAACGGATGGCGGCAGGAGTTGTGAGTATGGGCATTATTTTTCAAAAAAGTCATTCATGGAATCTTGAACCTGACGACGCTGTGGCGGTACAAAACAGGTTGAGGCTTGAAATTCAGAAGTTTGATAGATTCAGTACTCCCGAAGAAATTAATTTTATCGGTGGAACGTATGCGTGCGTAGTACAGACAGAACGTTTACTGATTGCCGGTGGAGTGGTAGTTTTGGACTATGCAAAAGGAATGGTGATTGCGGAACATCAGGTTATTATCCGCGAGTTTGACTGGATGACGCCGTATAGTGCTGAATTCCTTGCATTTGCGCATCTGCCTGTTATTATTGAATGTATGCAGAAGTTGGAAACTGTGCCTGAAATAACATTTGTTCATGGGCATGGATACGCGCATCCACGGGCTATGGGTATCGCTACGCATCTCGGGATTCTAGGTGGAATACCGACCATCGGATGCGCGAATAAGTTGTTGTTCGGTGAGGCAGAAGATCCGCCACCGGTTAAAGGCGGGTATACATTTATCAAAGATGCTGTAGGTCAGGTGATAGGATACGCGCTTACGGCTAAAGATAAAACTAAACCCATATATGTTTCTGCGGGTAATATGGTTACTCTTGAACTTGCGTCGGATATGGTTATACGTTGCTGCAAAAAAAACCGTTTACCGGAACCGTTACGGTCAGCGAGGGAAGTAGTGAAAAATATGGTTGGACACATGGCTGAATTTGAGAATGATTAGCATAAACAAATTGATTGCACGGAGGGTATTGTAATGGCAGGATTTATAAGGAAAGCAATGTATGCCGGAAGTTGGTATCCTTCAGTAAAAGGTGCGGTTAAGAATTATATTATTCCCGACGCAAAAAAGAGGGAAGTGATAGGATGTATTATTCCTCATGCGGGATGGATGTTTTCCGGGAAAATTATGGGTGAAGTTTTCAGCGGGATTGAACCGCCTGAAACGTTCGTTATTCTATCACCCAACCATACCGGGCTAGGGGAAAGCGTAAGTATTTTGCCGGAAGGCGGATGGGATACACCGTCGGGTATTGTGCAAACAGATGAAGTGTTTGCGGATAAATTACTTGCTTGCGCAGGAGTATTGAAAGCTGATAAACTAGCGCATTTACAGGAGCATTCTATAGAAGTCCTGTTGCCTTTTATCAAATATATGTTTACGGAGTCAAAAATAGTGCCAATTTCGTTTTATGATTATAGTTTTGATGTATGCGACGATATTGGCAACGCAATTGCTGATGTTATAGCAGCAACTTCCAAAAAAGTTGTGGTGATTGCTTCTACTGACATGAGCCATCATGTAACTCAAAAGGTTGCCGAGGAAAAGGATAAACTCGCAATTGAGCAAATAACAAAAATGAATCCAAAAAAAATGCTTGAAGTTATTGAGGATAATGAAATATCAATGTGTGGCAGCGGGCCCGTTGCAGCTATGCTGATTACTGCAAAGAAGATGGGAGCGAAGAACGTGGAAATCGTGAAACACGCTACCAGCGGGGATGTAACCCATGATTATGACGTCGTAGTAGGGTATCTCGGTGCTGTGGTGTATTAGGTCTTAAATGAAAAACAGTGAAGTTACTGAAGTTTTGAACGAAATATCTGCTCTCCTGCAGTTATTGAATGAGAATAAGTTTAAAATCAAGGCGTATGCAGTAGCAGCACAAAAAGTTACTGACCTACCGGAAGATATCGCGGAGGTTGCTAAAGGCGGAGAGAAGGAGTTGCTAAAACTCGATGGTATCGGTAAAGGAATTGCTGACAAAATAATGGAATACCTTAATACCGGACGGGTAGGGTATATCGATGAGCTCACCAATAAAGTTCCTGCAGGGTTACTGGAAATCCTGAAGATTCCTGGGATGGGTCCAAAACGCACGAAATTGGTTTATGATAAACTCGGAATCCAGTCAGTTGATGAGTTGTATAATGCGTTGAAGAATAAAAAATTTGATGGTTTTCCCGGGTTCAAAGAGAAGATGGTGAGTAATATTTTGCAGGGGATTGAGTTGCGGAAGGATGCGGGGAAACGGTTATTATTATCTGATGCGTTAGAATTAGCTGAGCAGGTAGTAAAAGTATTGAGTAATATTGATGCTGTCCTTAAGGTGGAATACGCAGGGTCATTACGCAGGCGCAAGGAAACTATTGGGGATATTGATATTTTGTGTTCGGTAGAACAAGGAAGAAGTAAGGATGTGGTTGATGTGTTCACTGCGTTACCGGTAGTAAAAAGTGTTATCGCAACCGGGGATACAAAGGTTAGTGTTTTAACGTCCAATAATGTTCAGATGGATTTAAGGATGGTGGGATTGGACAGTTTTGGTGCGGCATTACAATACTTCACCGGGTCAAAGGAACATAATGTTGTACTTCGTGAATACGCAGTGAAGAACGGGTTTACTTTGAACGAATACGGGTTGTTCAAAGCAGGGAATAAGAGTGTTAAACTCGCAGCTAAGAATGAGGATGATGTTTATAAAGCGTTAGGTATGGATTATATTTCGCCGGTACTTCGGGAAAACAGGAGTGAAATTATTTCGGCATTGACTCATAAACTGCCAGTTTTAGTGGAACCCGGTGATATAAAAGGTGATTTTCATGTGCATTCCGTGTATAGTGACGGAAAAAATAGTGTGATGGATATTGCGCTGGAAGCTGTTAAGTTGGGGTATAAATGGGTGGTTATAACAGATCATTCTAAGTCTTTACGTATAGCAAATGGGTTGTTGGTAAAGGATATAGAAAGGAAACTTAAGGAGATAGATAAAACCAATGAGAAAATTGGTGATAAAATCCGTGTTTTTTCCGGTACTGAAGTAGATATTCTTTCTGATGGTACACTTGATTATCCTGATGACGTCTTAAAACAGTTCGAGTTTGTTATTGCTGCGATACATACAGGGTTCCAGCAAAGTGAGGAACAGATTACCACAAGGATATTGGGTGCTATGGGTAATAAATACGTTAATTCAATCTCGCATCCCACAGGCAGGTTGCTCGGGCAGCGTTTAGCGTATAATGTCGATATGGAAAAACTTATGGTATCCGCAAAAAGTACGGGGACTTGGCTTGAACTAAATGCTAATCCCTATAGGCTGGATATTAACGATATTTTTTGTATGCGCGCAAAGGAGTTAGGGGTGAGGGTTACAATAGGATCCGATGCCCATAGCTTGGAACAATTGGAATATTTAGGATTAGGTTTATCAACTGCGCAACGCGGATGGTTAGAGGTGAATGATGTGGTTAATACCATGACTGCTGCGGAATTGAAGGATAGTTTTAAAAGTAAGAAATAATAATAGTTAGTATTTTAGTAATAGATTGTGCTTGAAAAAAAACTGGAGATATGGTATATATTTTACTTTTAGTAGTACAATCTGTAGCGCGGTATTATGTGTTAATGGTAGAATTATATATAAAGTAAAGGTGAAAAAATGGAAAAACTACCGGAACTTAAGATTGGTGATCTCGTTATATCGCCTCCGATAATTCAAGGCGGTATGGGTGTACGTGTATCATTGGCTTCACTCGCGGGTGCGGTTGCGAGGGAAGGGTGTGTGGGTACTATCTCTGCGGCGCTGATTGGCGGATGGACCAGTCATAATAGTATGAAGGGTTTCCAGGAAGCGGACATCCGGGCATTACGCTATGAAATCCGTCGTGCGCGTGAAATCAGTGAGGGTAAAGGCGCATTGGCGGTGAATATCATGGTGGCTTTGACTAACTACGAAGTTTTAGTACAGGAATCGGTGAGGTCAAAGATAGATTTAATCCTTGCTGGTGCGGGATTACCGACTAATCTCCCAAAGTATGTTAAAGACACAAAAACTAAGGCTGTGCCTATAGTATCATCTGGGAAAGCTGCGCATGTTCTCTGTAAAATGTGGAAGGTGAAACATGATTATTTACCTGATGCACTTATCGTTGAAGGGCCGTTAGCGGGAGGGCATCTGGGATTTAAGTTTGAACAACTTGAACCCGGGATGTTGCCTAATATTGATGATATTGTGGTTGATGTCGTAAAAGTGGCAAAGGAGTGGGGTGAGAAGTACGGAAAAAATATTCCGGTCATCGCAGCAGGCGGGATTTATACTCATGAAGATATTGTGCGGGTATTGAAACTTGGCGCAAGCGGAGTGCAAATGGCAACACGGTTTGTATGTACCAACGAATGCGATGCGTCACCGGTATTCAAACAAAAGTATCTTGAGTGTAAACCTGAAGATATTGTTATCATAAAAAGCCCGGTTGGTATGCCTGGCCGCGCGATTAATAATAGTTTCCTTGAGAGATCAGAGCGTGGTGAGATTAAGTTTAGGTGTCAGTACCAATGTTTACGTACATGTGTTCCGGGTAAGTCGCCGTACTGTATCGCAGAAGCGCTGGTTAATGCTGTCACCGGTGAGGTTGATAAAGGCTTCGTTTTTGTTGGAGCAAATGCTCATCGCTGTGACAAAATAGTATCAGTAAAAGAGTTAATCAACGAACTTGCGAATGGGTAAGGTAAGTTAATAGTATAAAAACAGGGTATTCCCCTGGTTCCTATATAAACATAACACATCTATTCTAGCGCTGCGTTTTATATAATCAATGCTTAACAGGTATATTTATTGATATCATGTTTAAAATAAATAGATAGGAGTTAGTTATGCCACAAATCGTTCTGTTTCCGCTTATCGGCCTTTTTGCGGGATTAATGCAAGGATTTTTTGGTGTTGGCGGAGCTGTACTTATCATCCCCGGGTTGGTGTACCTCGGGAAGTTTACGCAAATGCAGGCACAGGGGACAAGCCTCGCGACGTTTCTTTTGCCGATAGGGATATTTTTTGCGGTACTCAATTATCATCGCACGGGGAATGTTAATATTAAAGCTGCGTTATTGATGACCTTAGGGATGGTAGCCGGTGCATACTTCGGATCGTTGGTGGTGAGACATGTGCCGGATGTTATATTAAAACGTTTATTTGGCATATTATTGGCAATCATAGCGGTGAATATGATAATCTCCGCAAAATAATGAATAATAATTGGAGAATAGTTTTAGTTTTTAGTATAGGAGCGTTAATAATGACAAGTATTACAAAACGCAGTGCCGCTGGTACTGCAGAACAGTTTTTACCGACGGATAAGTTTGTATTGCCTAACAAAGTTAAAGTTATGGTGAAGGAAGATCATTCATTACCTCTGGTATCAGTCTATGCATGGGTACGTACTGGCGCGGTTAATGAGAACGATAAGATTAATGGGATCTCACATTTTCTTGAACATATGTTATTTAAGGGAACGAAGAACCGTTCAACCGGTGAGATATCTTATACTGTTGAATCACTTGGTGGCAGGATGAATGCCGCAACATCTAATGAATTTACTGTGTATTATGTCGACATTCCATCGGAACACGTGGCAGTGGCGGTAGATTTACTGGCGGATATGACAAATAACGCGTCATTCCCGCCGGAAGAACTTGACCGTGAACGGTTGGTTATACTTGAAGAAATTAAACGCAGGGATGATGACAGCGATAATGCGTTGATTGATGAACTGATAAATAATTTGTATACACAAAGTTTGTACCGTTACAGAGTTATCGGTAGTAGTGAAACCGTCAGTGCGATTACCCGGGATGAACTTGTTAATTATTATAAATCAAGGTATGCAGGGGATAATGTTACGCTTGTAGTTGTAGGTGATGTTAACCCAAAAAAAGTGTATGAACTTGCAAAAGGTACATTTGGGAAATTACCCGGGAAAAAAGTTAAGGACGTGACGTTGAACCTAATCGAACCGGTGAAGGAAAGGTTTGTTGTTTCCAAACATAAACCTGTGCAGACTGCTATCCAGGCAGTGGCAATGCTTGGGCCGGATATTGAGTCAGATGACCAGTACGCAATGGAATTACTCGCAATGATACTCGGCCACGGGCGTGCGTCAAGGTTCAATAAGGTTTTGCGTGAAGATAAACAGTTGGTGTACGGTATCGGCAGCGGGTTTTGGTCACAAAAAGGGTCCGGGATGTTTATAGTGAACATGCGCGGGGATGATAAGAATATGACGCTTGCTTATGATGAAGTGTGTAACCAGTTGAATATTGTAAAGGAAAAGGGTGTGACACCAGAAGAACTGCAACGCGTGAAGAAGATGTCTACCAATAACTGGCTGTTCTCAAATGAAACCTATTCCGGGCAGGCCAATACTATAGGGTATGCTGTTGTAGTTAAGGATTTGAGTTTAGTAAAGGAAGCGCTAATAAAAATCGGGAAAGTAACGTTAGACGATGTTAAACGCGTAGCGAATAAGTATTTTGTTCAACAAAAGCCGAGTTATGTGGTATATCTCCCGGAAACGAGTGGTAAGTAATTAACTCTTATGCAGGATTATTGTAGTTATAAAGTATTTAGAAGGTGGATATTTATGGTAATTATGAGTACAGCATTTACGGCAATAGGGATACCCGCAGCGGAGCAATCATATGCTGCTGCAGGACAAAAAAAGAGTGTTATAAACGAAAAGGTTTACCCTAACGGTTTAAAACTTGTGCATAAATTAAATACAGCAAATACTATTGTCTCAATAAGCGCGTTCTTGAAGAATGGAAATTATTATGAACCACAGGATATGAAAGGGATCACGCATTTTGTTCAGGCGATTATCTCCAGAGGGACAAAAACTAAAACTTCGGAACAAATCGGTGAGTTATTCTCGGGGTCCGGCGCGATATTCGGTGCTGATACCGCGATGGATTATGCGGAAGTGTATATGGTTATCACAAAACCGGAACTCAAAGATATGTGGCAGTTGTTTTATGAGATAATCTCGGAACCCGTATTCCCGGATGCTGAGATCGAGAAAGAGCGTAAGGCTGGAATCGCAGCGATTAAGTCAAGGGAAGAGGAGATTTTTAATGTTGCGTTTGATAATCTTCAAAATTTAATGTATCCCGGGCATCCGTACTCATACCCTTCCATCGGAGAGATTGGGGTTATGGAAAAGATTAAGCGCGATGATTTGGTTAACTACCACAAAAATATGTATGTTCCTAATAATATGTTGTTGGTAGTAGTTGGAAATGTTTCCTGGGAGGAAACACAGAAGTTGGTAGATCAAACTTATGCGAAGATGATGAAAAACGAGGGGCTTTCATTCCCAAAAGTTGTTCCGGTGAATATGATTGAAAATAGCAGTGAGAATGTATATACCAAAAAGTTTAAACAAGGATACGTTATGCGCGGATACCTTGCACCAAATGCGATGGATGAAGATTATATTGTATTCAAGGTTATTAACGGTATACTCGGTGGTGCGATGAGTGCACGGTTATTTACAGAACTCCGTGATAAATTAAGCCTTGGGTATGAAGTTAATTGTTTCTTCCCAACGAAGAAGGATACCAGCCAGTTTGTGGTATACCTGGGGCTTGATGATAAACGCGTAGATACAGCAAAAGAGGCGGTTGAAAAGGAAATTGAAAAACTGCGTAGTGTTCCCGTAAGTGAAAAAGAGTTAAAGGAAACCAAACAGCATATCCGGGGGAGTTATCTTATGTCGCATTCAACGAATAAAAGCCAGGCATGGCTTTTGGGATGGTGGGAGATGGCGGGGAGAGGGTATGCGTATGATGATAAGTATTTAAGTGCGCTTGAGAAGGTTACATCAGAAGATATTATGCGGGTATCAAAAAAGTATTTTACAAATTATATTACAACAGTAGTGCGGAGCGGGTTAGAAAAGTAAGTAAATGAAGCATTGCAGACTGATATTACTCATACCCCTTATCCTGTGTTCCTGCGGGAAAAGTGTTGATAACGATAAAATAGTTAGTAATGATACATTACAAAAAAGTGTGCCCGCATACGGGGATACTTATATCGAATCTACCATCGGTGATGCGAGCTACCTCAACCCATTACTCGCAACGGATTCTGCTTCCGCAGGGGTTAATAACCTGGTCTACAACGGGCTTGTGAAGTATGATAAAGATATTAAACTCGTGGGTGACCTCGCAGAATCGTGGGACGTTACTTCCAACGGGTTGGTTATCACGTTCTACTTGCGCAAAAACGTATATTGGCATGACGGTGTGAAGTTTACCGCAAAAGATGTGGTGTATACTTACAACCGGTTGATAGATCCTAAAGTACGGACGCCATACGGTGCGGATTTCGCGTTAGTAAAGTCTGTGACTGCGGTTAATGATAATACTGTCCGCGTAGTGTACAAAGAACCTTTTGCCCCTGCTCTTGAGTCCTGGGGGATGGGTATCGTTGCGCAACACGTGTTTAGCAACGCTGTGGGTGAGGAGTTTAATAATCATCCGTCTAACCGCAAGCCTGTTGGCACAGGGCCGTATGTTTTCAAGGATTGGAAGACAGATGAAAAGATTGTGCTTACCTACAACCCAAACTATTTTGAAGACCGTAAGCCCGGACAAACGGGGCGCGTGTATCCTTACTTCAATAAATACGTTTTCCGCGTAATCCCAGACCAGTCCGTTGAGTTTCTTGAACTACGTAATGAATCAATTGATTCTATGGGGTTAACCCCTGACCAGTACAACGCGTATCCTGAGTATTTCAAAAAATATAATAAGTTCCGGTATCCGTCGTTTAGTTATACGTATATGGGATATAACCTTGAGAATCCGTTATTCAAGGATAAACGTGTCCGTCACGCGTTGGCGTATGGTTTAGATAAAAAACAGGTTATCCAGGGTGTACTGCTCGGGCTGGGTAAGCCCGCAACCGGGCCGTTCCCGCCAAGTATGTGGGCGTATGATCCTGAAGTCAAGGATTATGAGTATAACCCGGAGAAAGCGAAAAGTTTACTTGCAGAGGTTGGGTGGAAGGATGTTAATAACGACGGGATACTCGAGAATGCTGAGCTATACGCAAAAACAGGTAAACTTCAACCATTTGAGTTTACTATTATGACCAACCAGGGGAATAAGTTGCGTTCTACCACGACCGAGATTGTACAGTTATGCCTCCAGAAGCTCGGGATAAAGGTTAATATCCGGATTGTTGAGTGGAGTACGTTTATACATCAGTATGTTGACAAAAAAAAGTTTGATGTTGTTATACTCGGGTGGAACCTTAGCCGTGACCCTGACCAGTACTCTATATGGCATAGTTCACAGCGGAAAGAAGGGCAGTATAATTTTGTTGGGTACGCGAATCCTGAAGTTGACCGCTTACTTGAGAAAGGGCGCAGGGAGTTTGACGTTGCGAAACGCGAGAAAATGTATCGCAGGATACACGCGATTATCAATGATGACCAGCCGTACTGTTTCCTGTACTACCCAGACTCTTTACCAGTAGTGCATAAACGTATACAAAACGTGGAGCTCGCGCCCGCAGGGATCGGGTGGAACTTTGTCCGGTGGTATGTCCCGAAATCGCAGCAGAAGTATCAACAGTAAAACTTGACAAAACAATCATTTTGACGTATACTATACAGTGTAATAGACGAAAATCGTTAATTTCGTATAATAGGAGTGCGTGAAGTGGATAAAAATGAGATATTAGCCATATTGAAAGATTGGAATGATTGGGATGGCCAACAAGATATTGGCACTATCAGAAATGCCTATCTTAACAGATTAGAAGCCCTTGTTACGGGGTCTAAGCAGATACTTACTATAACTGGCCCAAGGCGCGCGGGAAAATCGTATCTTATGCGTCGGATGGCAAGACGGCTTTCTGATAAAGGAGTAAATAGAAAGAATATTCTTTTTGTTAATTTTGAAGACCCACGGTTCACGTCACTTGACACAAAACTGCTTGCTCAAATCTATGATGTTTATAAAGGTTTTATAGCTGCCGCGGATACGCCGTATATTTTTCTTGATGAAATCCAGGAAGTGGAGGGATGGGAAAAATGGGTGCGTACGATGCATGAGTTGAAGAAAGCGAGGATTTTTGTTTCCGGTTCAAATGCGCATTTGTTGAGCAGGGAATTAGGGACGCTGCTTACAGGACGGCATCTGGACATTACTGTTTTACCGTTATCGTTTGCAGAGTTCTTACTGTTTAACAAAGTGGAAATACACAACTCTTTTGATAGCGTTGGCAGAGAAGCAGAGATAGACGGGCTTCTGCATAAATATATTGAGGCGGGTTCGTTTCCGGAAGTAGCGTTATCGGTGAAGAAGACAGAGATTTTGCAAAGTTATTTTGATGATATTCTGACCAAAGACCTTCTTAAAAGGTTCCGTGTCAGAAAAATGCCGGTGATGAAAGCGTTGATAAAGTATTATTTGAGTAACGCGGGTAACCTCATAACTTTTGCGTCCGCTGCAAAGTTTTTGCAAGTGCATACAAGCACGGTTGAACGGTTCTCCGGGTATTTTGAAGATGTGTATCTTACATTCTTGCTTAAACGGTTCTCTTTCAAAGTAAAAGAACAGGAGAATAGCCCGCGTAAAATTTATGCGGTTGATACAGGATTATGTAATTCACTCGGGTTCAGGTTTTCTGAGAATATAGGAAGGCTTGCGGAGAACGTCGTGTTCTTGGCGTTGAAACGTAAACAAATACTTGATCCTCAAATAGAACTTTTTTACTGGAAAGATGTGCTTCACCGCGAGGTAGATTTTGTTATTAAAGACGGGTTGAAAGTAACGAGGTTGATTCAAGTATGCTGGAATATACAGGATGAGAAGACAAAGACGCGGGAATTGCGCAGCCTCCAAAAAGCTATGAAAGAACTCAATGTTGCAGATGCGGTTATCATCACGGACACGACGGAAGGCGAAGAAAAGTTGAACGGGTATACGGTGAAGATAGTGCCTTTGTGGAAATGGCTTTTGGCAGCTGAAGGTGTTATATAATGATTACAGGTACGTGCATAACGGAGGAAGTGTTAACATGAGCCTGCACTACATTCTCGATGGCAATAATATTCTTCATTTACTCGGGGTTGGTTCACGTGAGGAGTTAATAGAGTACATGATTTCCCGTAAACCACAAGGGAGTGATAATAACACGGTAACTATCGTGTTTGACGGCGCGCCTAGGTATGAACATAATAAACACGGATTTGCTAATGTCCACGTATTATACAGTTTTGAAACTAAAGCGGATGATATAATAATCAAAAAACTTAAAGAAATCGTTGCTGCCCGCAAATGGCAGGAGGTTATTGTTATAACCAACGATAACGGGTTAGGCCGACAGGTGAAACTCCACGGGGGTACATGGTCAGATATCGCGTCGTTTATTACAAAAAAACAGAAGCCTGTTGATAAACAGGTTACCGCCAAGAATAAAGCACAAATAAAAGCTGGGGATAAAACAACGCTTGTTGACCTCGATGAAGAAGAAAGTTTGTTCTCCGCGTTCCTAAAAAAGAATTCTGATAAAATTAGGTTGTGAAAACAATGGAGTATAAGACGATGTTGATATTATCCACAAAGAACAGTGTCGCGCCAGTGTTGTATCCTGCTGGGGAAGACACGGTTTTGATGCGTGCAGCGAGACTGTGGGATACGTTTTTCAGGGAGCGCGGTCAAGAGGTGGTGAAATCCAAAGACGGCAAAAAACCGGAGTTTCCTGTCAAAGGAGCGGTGATAGCGTTTGAGACGGAAACTAATTGCCCGTTGGCAAAGGAAATCGGGCTGGATCTCTCCAAGCTGGAAGATGCGAGGGATGAAGCTCATGTGATAACGGCCCGTTTGTGGAAAGGCTCTCCACTGGTGCTTATCGTAGGTAAGACGGTTGAGGGAACGGATGCCGGGGCGGCTTATTTGCTAAGCAAGGTAGTCTGCGAGATTGATGACAATAGAAACATTTGGACTGTAAGCTGTCCGCTCATAAATATTTTCCGTCAACCGTTCTTCCGCGGGCGTGAAGCGACGTTGTGTCCCACCGGGCGTGTCCAGGGACCGGAGTCAAAGGTTAATTACGAGAACTGGGAGAAAACGCGTTTAGAACAATATCCGGTATACTTAAAGAACTGCGGGTTCAACTCGGTACAGTTGATGGAACTAATCATCTATAACGCGTCCAGCGGTTCATGGCTTGGCGGTTATCGCGGTGGTGCACAGGGTAAGACAATTGAGGAAATCCAGCAAGTTTTATACACGCTTTCCGACGCTGCACACGCAGCAGGACTGTCGGTGAGTCAATATATTTGGGGATCACCGGCAGATGGATACAAGTGGGCTGATCCCAATACTCGCCCTTTGCGGGAAGAGTTTTATCGCGAGTTAGCTCGGCGTTATGGCACAAAAATTGACCACATTATTACTCACTGGGTGGATGAAGGGCATGAGCGCGGTTTCCATACACCGTTAGAAGCAACGTCCTTTATATATCGCGAGTACCAAAAGTATAATCCTAAGGTAAAAGTTACCTGTGACACATGGTTCAACCCAGGTTTGTATGATGGCATTGAAGACGAGAAGTATGCACCTAAGGAAGTGGCAATTGCAATTGAGCGTTGGTATAATGACGCACGGGCAGAACAAATTGCCAAAACTGAACGGAAGATAGGTATTTGGGGCTGGTACCTCAGCGATTTTGAGATGACCTACGGGTCGCATTTGTATGCCAAGACTTTGGATAAATATTTTGCAGAGTTACCGGAACTGGCTAACGAGTTGGTGGACTGGATTTCGCTTGAACAATGTTTCCACGCGTTGCCTTCACAGATAAACCTGTATATTGTGGGACGTAAAATGTGGGAACCAAAAGCGCCGTTGGCAGAGATAATGC
>JBBAAG010000036.1 GCA_041658405.1 Elusimicrobiota bacterium | reverse complement strand
AATACGTTATTAATGGCGAAAAAAGTTGCTCAAACGTTTACCTCCCGCGGAGTTAATGTCAAACTGCTTATGCTAGAGAAAAGTGATCCTAAAAGTGTTAATCTTGACAATATGCTTGGGCTTGCGTTTCCGGTAGCAGGTTTTTCTACCTACCCATTTGTCTGGGACTTTATTGAAGCTTTACCTGAGACAAAGACAGGGACAAAAGTGTTTATGCTGGACACTCTTGGCGGTGCATCCGGCGGGATAGTGGGGCCGTTAAGGCAAATACTTAGAAAAAAAGGGTATGATACCGTTGGGGTAACAGAAATTATTATGCCGCCGAATATCTGGATTGTATACCCTGAGAGATGGAGTAAGTATTTGGTACTTCGAGGGGAACGGCAAGCACAGAAGTTTGTGGAGAATATCCTCGCCGGTAATGCAAGCTGGCATCGGGTACCTGTACTATCGGACATTGTGTACCACTTCTCGCGGTGGGTAACGTCGTTATGGCGGTGGGACGTTAACCAAAAATGGTTCCCATTCCGTACTAACAAAAAAAAGTGTAATAAGTGTAACCGTTGCATAAAAATATGCCCGCGGGAAAATATATATTCCGCAGCGGATGGGTATCCGTCGCATCTTGATAAGTGCGAGTACTGTATGCGTTGCGCATCGTTCTGCCCAAAAGATGCAATAATTTGCGGGTGGGCTGGAAAAAAACGGTACCATGCAGCAGGGGTTGAGTATACAGAGTTTGAATAGTGTTCTTTAGGAAATATAAAAAGTGAAAATATTATTTAAGGCATTCATATTTACACTGTTTTGTTTGGGTATACTGCATTCTATCCATCAAAGTATTACTTTAAAACTGCATTATGATAATATTCAGATACTGGATAAAGCTATTTTATTTGTTGATAAAGGCGTTTTAACTAATTTTGGTAATGCAAGTACAGGTTCTGGGTATATCCCGGGTTCGTTTCAGACCGTGATAACAGCTTGGCCTATGAAGTTATGGTTCTCTCCTTACGCAGCGATTGCGGTAATAATACTGTTTCATGTATTATCACTATTGTTCTTATGTAAGGTTGCGTTAAAAGCAACTGAAACTGAGCATATACTAATACCTCTGATGTTGATATACTGGCTGAATCCCTGGAGAGTTGAGCAGACAGAACTATACAATATTGGTTACCTTTTTTTGTTCGCAGCATTGCACTTATGGACTGCGTTTAATATGCGCGAAAAATTGTTTTGGAAAACGTTTCTGCATATCATAGCAATTGGGTTTTGCGCGCAGGTGCATTTTTCTTTTGCGATATTATTATTCCTGTCTGTTATACTTGTATTAACTAAGTACATACGTATTAACTGGTGGGGTGTTATTTTTGGGATGCTGGTTATCGGGTTGAGCCTTACCCCGTATTTGATTGAATATTTTTCTAACCCCAGCATAAAACTATCTCTTGCTCAATCAAAAGATATGTTTATTGGTCGTAATTTATTGCTGGTTTATCCTGTAATCAAAGCGGTATTGTACTGGATACGGTATTCAACCACTTATTTTGGACGCCAGATATTTTCAATGATTGATTTTAATTGGATAAACAATACCGTAGTGTATTCTATAGCCTATTACTCGTTCCACATCCTAAAATGGGTTATTGCTGCGGGAACAGTATGGTGGAGCATTAAGATTAACAAGTATTTGTTTGTACAATTTATGAAACTAAAACCTTTTGACAGAAAAACAGGCCATACCCATGAGTTGCCTATGGATAGGCTTTATCTGTATACCGGCTACCTGTTTATCGCGGTACTGGCAGCATCAGCGTTATCACCGGTTGAATTTAATCATTGGCATTTAATTTTGTGTTTTCCTGCTATAGCGTTGGTTGCGTCTATACAATTAATGAAATTATCGCAGAACCTGTCAAAAACGAAGTCCAGGTGGGTATGGGCTTCAATAACAATTTTCTTTCTCATGGTCAATATCTTCGCTGCGTTAGACAGTAGGAAGCATTTTTATAAAAATGATTTCCATCAGGATTTTATGAATTATTATCACCACAAAAATTATAAAGTCTGGGATTAAAACAATTATTTTAGTATAATATATCTTAGATTGATTATATTCATTGTACATTCCGAACCTCAATCACCTGTCTCGGGATCGCAATAAAACGTAAAAATCTTTTGTACCAAATATTCGAGTGAACTAAACGGGGGCAGATTACTCCGTGCGGAGGTAAAAGATATGTACAACATTCCTGAGATCAAAAAAATTGCGTTTATTGGCAACTATTTACCCCGTAAATGCGGGATCGCGACGTTCACCGCAACCCTTTACGAATCAATAGCCAACCAGTTTCACAATATCCACTGCCTTGCTATCCCGGTCAACGATATTAAAGAAGGGTATGATTATCCCGATTGCGTAAGGTTTGAAATCAGGGAACAGGATATTGATTCGTATAAGCGCGCTGCGGATTTTATTAATATCAACGCAGTAAACGTTGTTTCGTTGCAGCACGAATACGGTATTTACGGCGGCCCGTCCGGCGTGTATATCCTCACGTTGTTGAAACAACTGCAGATGCCCGTAGTGACGACCCTGCATACAGTTTTGAAAAAACCGAACTCGGACCAACGAAGCGTGATGGAAGGATTGACCGAACTATCCGACGTGTTTGTAGTTATGACCCAGCGCTCTGTCGATTTTTTGACAGATATTTATAAAGTGCCGGAAAACAAAATACGGTTGATCCCGCACGGGATTCCTGAAATACCGTTTATTGACTCAAATTTTTATAAGGACCAGTTCGGGCTCGAAGGTAAGTTTGTACTGCTCACCTTCGGCCTGTTGTCGCCCAACAAAGGGATTGAAAATGTGCTGCAAGCCTTACCCGCGATTGTAAAAGAATATCCGAACGTCGTTTATGTAATCCTTGGCGCCACCCACCCGAACCTTGTGCGGGAAGTAGGGGAAGTATACCGCCTGAAACTGCAGAATATGGCGGAAGAACTCGGGGTTGACAAAAACGTGGTGTTTTACAACCAGTTTGTCACGATGGAACAACTGAAAGAGTTTATTGTTACCGCCGATATATATATTACTCCGTACCTGGAAGAAGCGCAGGCGGTCTCCGGCACGCTGGCGTACTCGTTTGGCGCGGGTAATGCCGTGATTTCTACGCCGTACTGGCACGCGACGGAACTACTCGCTGACGGCCGGGGGATTATTGTACCGTTTCGCGACCCGGAAGCGATCTCGCGTGAAGTACTGGGCTTGATCCGCGATGACAACAAACGCAACGCTATGCGCAAAAACGCCTTTATCCTCGGCCGGGAAATGGTATGGAATAATACGGGCCGGATTTATTTGGAAACGTTTAAAGAAGCAAGGTTGAAACACCCGACGCTTATCCACAAAAAACTTGTGCTGCCTTCGCTGGACCAGGAATTGCCGGAACTGCCGGCGTTTAAGCTCGACCATTTGTACAGGATGACGGACTCTACCGGCATTATCCAGCACGCGATTTACAACATCCCTAACCTCGCGGAAGGGTATTGTACTGACGACAACGCACGGGCGCTGATCCTCACAATCTACCTCGACGAACTTAAAGAAGGGGATAAAACAAAGCTTACCGACATGGCAACAATATACTTCGCGTTCCTCAACAGCGCGTTTGATCCTAAATCTTGCCGGTTCAAAAACTTTATGAATTACAACCGCACCTGGGTCGGCGAAGCTAACGGTATGGGGTCGGAAGATTCGCATGGGCGCACCCTATGGGCGTTGGGTACCTGTATCGGGAGGACGACGAACGCGGGATTCAGGAATTTTGCGAATACAATATTCGAACGCGCGTTAAACCCTATCTGCGACTTCTCGTCACCCCGAGCCTGGGCGTTCGCGATCATCGGGATCCACGAATACCTCCGGTGTTTTGACGGCGACCGCCGGGTACATCAGATACGGCAGATACTGGCAAAAAAACTGTTTGAACTCTACAAAGTTCATAGCGATAAAGACTGGCCGTGGTTTGAACCGGTGGTGACGTATTGTAACGCACGGCTGTCCCACGCGCTGATCCTGAGCGGGAAGTGGCTGGAGAATAAAGATATGCTGGACGCCGGGCTGAAATCGTTACAGTGGCTGGTAAAAATACAAACGTCGCCGAAAAACCGGTTTCGCCCTATCGGCTCAAACGGGTTTTACAAACGGGGTGAAACAATTTCTGTGGCAGACCAGCAGCCGGTAGAAACGCATACCATGATCTCGGCGTGCCTCGAAGCGTTTCGCGCTACCGGCGACCTTATGTGGTATACCGAAGCGAGGAAAGCGTTCCAGTGGTTCATGGGGCGTAACGACCTGGATATCGCGTTGTACGATTCGTCTACCGGCGGGTGCCGCGATGCGCTGCACGTGGACCGTATCAACCAAAACGAAGGCGCGGAGTCCAGCTTGGCGTTTTATATTGCTTTAGCAGAAATGACTGTTATGCAGAACTCGATTGAAAGCCAGAAAGTTGTGGCATCGAAATAGTTTTATCGGAGGAACGATAAATTTGTGACAACACTCGCGCCGTTTGCGGAAAGTTCTGATATTTGCCTTACCCCGGACCAGTCGAGGATAATCCTGCGGCCGTTTACGCCCCGGAGCGAAGCGCAGGTCAACCATATTATCTCGCGGGTAATGGCATTACCCGATGATAAGGTCACAGCCCAGCTTAATAAGGTGTTGGGCGATTTCGCGAAACACCACGAGAATATTGAAGCTGTGTTTCTTGAACATTACGAAACGGTACACCCGTACCTGTTCACCGATCTGCCGTTGTCGAAGGAACGAAAATTGTTGATCGGGTCATACTTTACAAGCGAGTACACGTTTGAGTCCGCTGCGCTGTTTAACCCGTCCATCGTCCCGCATCCCGACCAGTCTAATCTGCCAGAGGGCGCGTTGCGGTTCATCATGAGCCTCCGCGCGACGGGGGAAGGGCATATTTCGTCGTTAACCTTCCGGACCGGCATTATCGACGGGAATAACGCGATAACGATTGACACGCCGGGAAAATATTCTGTACCCGCGATACACGTACAAAACCCGGGGTATGACAAACACTGTTTCGCGATGAAACTTTCTGAGATGAAGATTGAAAACGATTTTTCTGCAGCGGTACTTGATTCGCTGAAAGATACGTTTACGTTTATGGAGATCACCGAGAGTTTGAAAACCGTGGCGCATAGCAGCAGCAGAAAAAAAATGAGTACCGACAAAAATACGCATGAAAAAATATTGTGGCTAGCGTTATCCAACTACGAAGCCGAGATTCCTGTGGACGAAGACTTGTCCGCGTTTGTAGTGTTCCCCTCATCCCCGGCGGAACAAAACGGGATTGAAGACGCGCGGTTCGCGCTGCTCACCGAGGATGACGGGAGTAAAACGTATTACGCGACCTACACCGCGTATGACGGCCGGGCGATTTTGCCGCAGTTGGTAGAAACAAAAGATTTCCGGCATTTCAAAATTATTACGCTTAACGGTAAAGCTGTGGAAAACAAAGGGATGGCGTTGTTCCCGCGGAAAATCGGGGGGAAGTACGCGATGCTTGCGCGGCAGGACAACGAAAACCTGTTCCTCATGTATTCCGACAACATACATTTTTGGCACGAAGCGAAGGTTATTATGAAACCCGCGTATGACTGGGAGTTTGTGCAAATCGGTAACTGCGGGTCGCCTATTGAAACTGACGATGGGTGGATTGTACTTACCCACGGAGTGGGGCCGGTGCGCAGGTACTGTATCAGCGCGGTATTGCTCGATAAAAACGACCCGGCGAAAGTCATCGGGCGGTTGAAACAACCGCTTATCATGCCAAACGAAACTGAACGTACCGGGTACGTGCCGAACGTTGTATATACTTGCGGCGCGTTAGTGCATAACCAAAAGCTTATCCTGCCCTACGCTAAATGCGACCGTGTGACGACCGTTGCGATTGTGGACATTAAGGAACTGCTGGGGGAGTTTTAGGATATTAATGGAGTAAGACACTATTAATAAAAACAATTCATTAATAAACTTTTGTTATCAATTCTTATCGTTTTCACACATTTTTCATGAAAACGTTCACACAATTTCTGCTCTGATTCCTTTAGATGTCCATACCAATTACCGTTAATAATTCCTGCGGCTTTGCTTGGACAAAATTCCTTTATTATTAGAGATACTAATTGTATAAAGGACATCGGCATATAAGGAATTCTAGGAAGGTCACAGTCACTTGCTAAAGATTCTTCTATTGCTTCTCGTTCGCTATCATTTATATTTAATTCGTTTATTAAGTACTGATTCAATCTACCTGCATATTGAATATGATAGAAAGGTTTTTGTGATTTATCAGATTTGCCTGTACAAAAATCAAAATGAAACTTTCGAATTAATGTATTTTTTTTCAAATCGAATACGGCAAAATAATATGTAATATGTTCAAATTCAGTTTTCGATTTATGCAATGTTATTTTTCCGCCAAAGAATATCTTGTACTTTTCGTCTTCAGATTTAATCCAACTATCGAAATTTAAAAGTTCTGTGCTTATATGCTTTTTAAAATCCTTTGGTTTTTTAATAACTGGCATTTTATGCATTGCATTATCAGAATCACTATATATGACATTTGATAGTTCTTGCATTTTAGCAGTACTTCTAATTATTTGAATTGTTTTAAATTCTCTGTGAAATAGTTCTAGAGGATTTAAAGGATACTCTGATAGCATATTATTTATCCTTGCTTGTTTTCATTCGTCGTATTTCTTCAAAAAATAGTTGTTTTTTAACATCTTCTACAACTGTAGAACAACGAAAGTGTAAAGGTTTAAACTTCTTTGATGTAGATATATCATCATATCCCATTGTTTCTGGATATTTTTCTTTACATTTAAAACAGATAGAAAAATCTTTATCAGTGATTGCTTTTAATCCATGACCTGCCTCCCATGGTGATTTTTCGTTTTGTTTTGAAGTTTTTGCAAAAACTATATCTTTAATCATGGACCGCCACCAGCGCCTATTATTTTTTGTTGAAAATATCCCAGCATATTCAGCATCACGAAATAAGTTTTCAATTTTAGCAAAGCTTTCTTCCTTAATTCCTATTAAATTAGCAGCCCATTGTCGGTTATACAGCAATCCTGGCAGTCCAATAAAATCTGTTTTAAACCATTCATATATTTTTCTTGCATTATTATATTTATTTAAGCTAATGATAGGTGATACAGGTAATATTTGTTTTATTATTTCGATATCGTCAAGAGGTACTTTTAATAACTTCACAACTTCTTTAGTTTTAGGTAATCCAATAATATTTCTAAATCCCACCGCTATAGAAAATATATTTTCAAAGGAATCGCCTATGTTTTCTTGTAAAAATAAATCATCATATTCGTTAAATATTGTTCTTGATACTTGAGCCTTATTCTCATTGTCTTTAGCGGTTACGCATATAATTGGAGCTAAAATTTGGTTTTCCCTTAAGAATCCAGCCCAAGTTTTACCTAATTTTATAATGTCCGTTGACGCCCTAAGAAAATGATCTACTATTATTACATCATATGCAGTCTGTTTTATATGATTTCTAACATATTCTAAAGTCCCATTTTCTTTATTAGAAACATTAACAAACTTCCATGCTCCAGTTGCATATGTTTTATTATCATACTTATCTTTATAAGAAAACTTGTTTATAGCCTTTCGATTGTCATCCCTTTTTGCTTCATCATCAATCCATAGTATATTAATTTTATTCATTTAAAAGTAACCTCCAATTCCGTTTTCCAGCCACTTCGGGGGACATTGAATTGAATAGTCCCTTTTTTAGATTGTAATATTTCCTTCACGATACTAAGGCCTAACCCACTACCCGAGCCAACAATCATTCTATCTTCTTGATTTATTTTGTCGTCAAGATTTGCATACAATGTCTTTTCGGGATCTGCAACAAAAGGTATAAAAACATCATTAAAATATTTTTGAC
Organism: Elusimicrobiota bacterium; assembly: GCA_041658405.1. Taxonomy (NCBI): domain Bacteria; kingdom Pseudomonadati; phylum Elusimicrobiota; species Elusimicrobiota bacterium. The sequence goes on along the minus strand of JBBAAG010000036.1, from coordinate 20,336 downwards.
TTAATCCTATGCCATTATCAAGAAAGATTAATTTTATTTCATTCATTGTTTTTATACACTCGATTTTAATTATTTTATTAGATTCTGAAGAAGCCAAAACAGCTTTTATTGAATTTGACAAAATATTTAAAATAATAGCATATAATTCTGCCTCCTGTAATGGTCCTATAGTTTCATTGTCCGGCACATTATTTACATCTATTTTAATTGAATATTTTTCAATAATTAGTTTAAAACAATCAATAGCTTTTTCAATATGTTTCTTTAAAACAAGTTGCATTTCTGGTGCATTTTTACTATCAACACCTATTAGTGCGGTCATGTTTATTAAATCTGAAAAACGTTTTTTTGAATCTCCAAGTGTAGTAATAATTTCTTTGACATCTTCTTTCTCTTGACCAGTTACTTTATCAAGAATACTATTTAATGTATTTTTAGATCTTTCAAGTACGCCCAAAAATGATTTAACTTCATGATTAAAAATTAATAGTAATGTCGATGTAGATGCAATTAAACGAAGATGATGCAACTCTTCTTCATTAGCATCACTCATTTTTACAATAGCTTCTTTTGCGCCCTTAACTTTTTCTATTACACTATTGAATTCTTTTTTACTTTCAATTGGTAATAGTTTAGACACTTTTGACACTTCAGTTTCAATATAGTTAATAGCACTTTCCACTATTTCTTTTGAGGAACTATTTTTCTGCCCACTAATTTTCACGAAGCGAGATTCTGCATCACTAACTTCTTTTCTTTCTAACTGCCTCAAGTAAAAATCTCTGTATATAGAAGACCAATCTATGCCATATCTAACAAATTCCTTAAGTAACACAGTCTCTTTGCTATCTAAAAAACCTTCTCTATTAAGTTTTGGCTCAAAACCTTTTAAATCAGTAGATATTTCTACAGTTCCTAAATAACTTCGCGTTGATAGCATAGAAAGCAATGCTCTTGATGGATTAATGAATTTCAATCTTTCTGCAATTTCTATCAATCCTCCTTTTACTGACCCCTTACTTAATGCCCTATCGCGATCAATGTCTAACCAATCATCTTCTACATAAACTTTAAAATTATTGAGATTAACTTGTACTCCACCCCACTCTTCAAGAGTTTCACTCATGCCCTTTTTTGAAAGTATTTTGTTATTTCTCCATTGTTCTTTCCTTGTCGGGAAAATGCCTATTTTAAAAGTAATTCCCTCAAGACCAGTAAATTTCTTATCCCCTTTGATTTCCTTTTTTCCTATATTTAAAGCATTTAAATTGTATATGGCTATCCCGTTTTTTTCAACTCTACCAGTCAATACCCCCCACCCAGCTTCCATAACCTCATTTCTTAGATCTTTCGTTTCCATTCTAGTACCTTCAGCATCAATTACAATGTTAAACCCCGGATCAGGTTTATATCCCTTAACATGCTGTCCTCTATTAGATACAAGTTGTGATAATTGTCTTTTGACAAAATCATATCCTCTGTTACTCCATTCATCCATCTTGCTTCCGTTTATTATTAGTTTTGTTCCAACTTTTGAATCACTAACGGTCTTCATTTCTCCCACAACGTTAATAGTTGACACATCTTTACCTGGAAGAAACTTGGACCAATCAAAAAAAATAGAAGTACTTTCAAATTTGCCATTATTTTTTGACGTTGTTTCTAGTCTTAATTCAGTTCCCAATCTCCTACAACAAAATCTACCAATTCCTTTAGCACCTGTTTTTCTTCTTCCATATATTTTTGAATAAATATTTTCAACCTTGTTTGTAGTTGCAATTCTCATCCAATACTTTTTTACTTCCTCATGATTCATACCCACTCCATTATCGGTTATTTCAACTTTAAAATGATTCTTCTTCAAAGTGAGCGGGTAAATTTCAACTAATTTCTGCATATTTTCAAATATAGTTTCGTGAGTAGTTTCTCCAGTTTGAGCTTTTGACAATTCCTTATTCTCAACGAGGAGTTGTATAAGATTCGTGATGTGAATAAGTTCATTGAAAACATTTCTAAGTTGTTCTGCTGTAATGGTTGAAATATTTTTAGTATTGATACTGTGTTTTTGCAGGACTTCGTTGACAAGAACATATTCGTTTTTATACTCGTTTTCGAAATTTGTTATAGCTAAATCACCCTCTTGAAATGCAGAAGATCCTTTAAAATTAACTGAATTATATCTTTCAAACTTTATTATTACTTCTGACGCATCAGCATCATAAGAATTTTTTATTAATTCAACCAAAGCGACATGAACACTTTGAACTAATTTTTCGCCCAATTCACTTAAAAGTGCGCTATCTACGGTAAAATTTAATTGAGCCATTTATTCCCTCCATGGTATTTCTCCAATTGCAGATACAGTAAGATGACGACAACTTATTCTTTGATTAAGCCACTCATTTATATAAGGTTGTTTTAATTTATACATTAACTCTCTGCACAACTTTATTCCGCCATTTTTTGGTTTTAGAATTATAAGATGATTTTCAACTGCGACATGTTTATTACCTTTTATAATTGAAGCAACAGCTCTATGCTTGTCTCTTGGACCAGATGTTCTTCTAACAACTACAAAAGGTGGAAGAAATACTGTTTTATTAAATTGCCTTTGTTCTTGACAGGGTATAATTTCTTTCCAAGGAAGAGTGTTTCTTGAATATATATATGGATATTTCTTTCCTATTTTCTTATCTCTATGAGGTACAACCGCTCCTACACGCACATCAAATAAATTATCAACTTTATTCCTTGAATTGATTGCAAAATGCCATTTTATATTTCTATAACTTGTGCCCTGCTTTAAATCTAATTTAAAAACATCAACATCAATTGATTTATCAAATAATCCTATTCTGTTAAGCTTAAGTTCTTTGGCATTATTACTAATAATCTTTCTCCATTTTTCATATCGTGACCCTGTACAAAGGACATCTGGCAATAAAGCAACAAGCTTAGTCTTATCACAGATATTTTTTACACACTTTTCTACAAAAAAAGCTGCAATTGATAATTTTCCACTTCCCCATTCAACATTTTCAGATATTGTTTGATTTACATATGGAGGATTCATAATAACTAGGTCAATGTTTTTAAAATCAAATATTGTTGATAAAAAATCTGCCGTCTTAATGTTTGGAAATACTTCTGAAATACTGAATGTATCAACTGAATTGCATTTCGATTTAGCTAACAATAATAATTTTAGTTTTGTAGTATTTACAAATTCTTCATGAACATCAAAACCAAACAGCATTTCACCCCAATAATCAACAGTTTCCTTTAATGTTTTTTTATATGGAAATTTCTTAGCACATGCAATAAGCAAATCACCAGCGCCGCAAGTAGGATCGAAAACATTAATTCCTTTTTCTAAATCTTTACTGTGATTCTCTATCAAAAGGTCAGCCATGGAATGACCTGTAAAAAAGATTCCCCATCTTTTTAAAGTACTGTTATCTATTTCCTTTTTAAGATATTGAAATGCAGCACCATTTAATGCCTCATTTACAGAACTATTATTGATATTTTCTGAGACTAACAATTTTTCTAAATATTTATTATATGGTCTATAGTTTACTAGTAAATCCTGCAAAGTTCCTCCCAGTGGGTTTGTATAACAAAGCTAATTTGGTAACTTTAAGGAACTACCATTCCCCTAAAATTAAATCCTACATAGATAATCATACCTCATTTTCGTATTCAAATTCAAATTACTATTATAAAAAGACTTGCTGGGTTTCCTATTTTGCCTATTGAACAAAATAGATTATGTAAAAGTCAAACATCCAATGAGGATAAAGAATGGATGATTGATAAAATTGATGATATCTGTGGTGTCATATTAGCTCGCTATTTCAAAAATCTTTTTTACCAAACCCGTTCGTGCGTAAAACGCACGGGTAATTGGTCGGCGTTGTCCGGTACGAGGATTTACTCCACCAGTACCTTTTGTTCTTGCCTGTATCCATTTACCATCTTTTCCAGTCAATGCGTCAAAACCTTCGGTGATAAGTTTATTTCGGATAAAATCATAATCAGCTTTAATTTCTTTTATCAATTCGTCATCTTTTGCAAAGTCCAAACTCGCTACTTTCAATAACGCTCCTGATTCAGAATTTTTTCCGTTCCACTGTACTGCGCAGAAGACGATAGTTTTAAACTTTGCCCAACAATGACTTTTAAAAAATGGAAGGGCTTTCAATTCTGTGGGGTTAATCATTGTTATCGCCATTGTCTCTTTCGGTACAAGATTATCTCTCACATAGCGGAAAGCAACAGATTTTAATTCGTAAGTTAGTCCATTCGGCGCTTTTGAAACATTGGTTTTTAGTCCTGCCAATCGTTCCAAAACCAGTCCTTTCCAACCCTTATTTTGCTTGCCCGTTTCGTAAGTCGTAATTCCATGTTGCAGAGCAAGTTTTCGTAAATCTTGCCCAATATACTTCTTTAAATTACTTATAGCTATTGCTCTTGTAATTATTTGCATAAATTTAACTCTATGGAATGTGGTTTTCTGTTTTTCATGAGATATTTATTCGCACTACTTCCAAGCAAAACAATAGCGTCATAACCCATTTTTTGCGCCTTTTTATACATTTTTGCATCGAGCGTGATTCGCCGTTTATACCAATCTTTACGATCGTCTAAGTCAGAAAGGCACAATTTTTTATAATTCATTGGGAATAATATTTTGAGAATATTTGTTTCCGAAGTTCCATATACTGGATTCGTAATATTTACTTTTTCAGGAATATCATTTGGCCTGCCATAAAATTCTGCTTGCTGATATGTTGATGCAAGAAACTTTCCACGTTTTTTATATGCGTCTGGATCTCTAGGTGTTACATGCCACCAAATGGACTGGTTTATCTTTTTTATGAGTATATTTTTGTTTTTTGTGTTCATATTTATGAATACCTATTTTTCAAATTGCGTTCTAACTCCTCAAATCGCTTTATTGATAAATCCAAATATTTTGATTCAATATCAATACCGATAAATTTCCTTCCCGAGAGATAACTGGCAATACCTGTTGTCGAACTTCCTGTAAAGGGGTCAACGATTAAATCGCCCTTATTCGTACTTGCAAGCACAATTCTCTTCAATAAATGTTCTGGCTTTTGCGTGGGATGTTTGCCAAACTTCTTTTCAATATTTTTAGGGGTCCCCATTGCCCAAACCGAGCGCATTTGAAGACCGGGTTTCTTTAACGCATCCTCGGGCCAAGTGCCGTTTTTCATTAAGTCATAATTAAAAATATGTTTTGCATTTTTATCTTTTCTTGCCCATACAAGTGTTTCATGACTTGCAGTAAAAAAACGGCAACTCAAATTCGGCGATGCATTCGGCTTAAACCATGCAATATCGTTAAGCACATGGAATCCCGCAATTTGAAGGGCAAAACCGCATTGATAAATTGAGTGGTACGTTCCACTAATCCAAATTGTTCCGTTTGGTTTTAATATTCGTCGGCAGGCTTTTATCCATTCAACATGAAATTCAAAATTCTTTTGGGTTCCATTACTCAAATCCCAATCGCCTTTTTTTACACTTACCATTTTCCCGTTTTGACAAGTAAAGCTACCGCTTGAAAGAAAATAAGGCGGGTCAGCAAAAATCATATCAACTGAATTTTCTGGAAGTTCCGGCAATACTTTCAAACAATCGGAATGGTATAACTTAAACCTAGGCTTCTTGTAATATTCTTTTATCATAATTACCATTTCATCATACGGTGTAGTAATTAATCCCAAAATTTCTGCCATTTTAACCCCGCTTTCACATTTAAACCAACAATAAACAAAACGTATTTTCTGTCGAAATCAATATATATCAACTATTATGATAACAAATAATTTAAAAAAAATCCTCGAAAAAATGCAATCCATCGTCAGTTTGAAAACATTCTTGTTTTGCTTTCCTTCCGCAGTAAGTTGTACAATGAATATCATATTGGTTACGTAATCGCGTGAAGTATTGATACAGTTGGGATGGGAGAATACGATGAAAATCCGTGAATCCGAAACGTTAGAACTCAAAAAGAGCACGTCTGAACACAAAGAAGCAATAATCGCGATTTCCGCTATATTAAACAAACACCAAACCGGCGAGCTCTATTTCGGTATAAAAGACACCGGCGAAATCGTGGGGCAGGACATAAGCGACAAAACATTACGCGATGTTTCCCGGTTAATATCCGAAAATATTGAACCCAAGATATTTCCGAACGTAACCGCAAAAAAGTTGGCAGGTAAAACATGTGTCTACATAAAATTCGCCGGTTCAGCAATCCCGTATTTCGCGTATAACCGCGCGTACATCCGGGTCGGTTCTACAGACCGGCAGTTAAGCGCGAGGGAATTGGAGAATATGATTCTAGCAAAGAATAAAGACAAACTTCGGTGGGACACCGGCATTTGTTCGGAAGCTAATGTCAGAGATATCAGTTCCCGTAAGCTCAAATCATTCCTAAAAATAGCTGGGTTGAAATACGACACTTTGAAGAGTTCACTAAACAAACTCAAACTAATGATTGACGGCAAAGTTTTGAATACCGCGATAATCCTTTTTGGCAGAAAACCAACAACGTTTTTCTCGAACGCAAAACTCAGATGCGCAGTTTTTGCTACTACGGACACTTCTTACCCGCTTGATATGAAAGATTTTGACGGCGACTTGTTTTACCTGATTGAACGTGCCGAGGAGTATATCTTAGAACATATTCATATCGGTATGAGGTTGGAAGGCTTGCGTAGGATAGACCTCCCGGAAATCGATAAAGAAGCGGTCCGGGAAGCAATTATCAACGCTTTTTGCCATCGCAACTATTTTGAACCGGATTCTGTGAACATCGCGATTTTCAAAAACCGGCTGGAAATACGAAGCCCGGGCTTACTTTACGGTAATTTGACGATAGCCCAAATAAAAACTGAGATGATTTCAGAACGCAGGAATGAATTGATATCCGAACTATTTCACCGCGTACATTTTATCGAAAAATGGGGACGGGGCATAAGGTTGATTATGTCCAAAGAACCGGGTACTAAGTTTAAAGAAGTAGGGACTCATTTTATTACAGTGTTTAAACGCAAACACTCCGACGGTAACGAAGTTGTCTCTGTCCCAGGCAAAGACACTGTAAAAGACACTGTAAGGGACACTGTAAAGGTCCCAGAAAAGGTCACAGTAAAAGTCCCAGAAAAGGTCACAGTAAATCAACGGAAAATATTAGTTATCATAAGACGGAATAGACACGTCACGATTGCTGAATTAGCAATAATTGTAAAAATGTCAGATAGGAAAATAAAAGAAAATCTTTCAAAGTTAAAAGAAAAGAAATTGATCCGCCGAATTGGGCCGGATAAGGGCGGCTATTGGGAGATAGTGAAACCGGGTTGAAACGGATATTCGCAACTTGCCAGGAAGCAAACGTAAAGGCAGAGTTTAGGAAATTGAAGAGCGGATTTTTGGTCACTTTCCAACGTCCCACCCCCCCAGTTACCCCCCCTAGTTACCCCCCAAGCTGAGGGGGATAAACATTTGCAGGTACTAACAGAGCTAGAAACCAGAATATTGGTTTTAATAAAAGAAAACGAGAGGATATCACGGGCAGAAATAGCGCAGGCGTTAAATATTGATTCAGATACAGTAAAGGAATATTTGAAACGGTTGAGAAACAAAAATATTATCAAACGATGCGGTTCAACCAGCACGGGCCATTGGGAGATAATAAAAATTGGCATGAAACAGTAGTAGTTAACCCCTTCACGAATTTAGTAACTCCCGGAAACGTTTGAATTTCACAAGCGCGTTTTCTCTCTTAGACCATCGTCCTATTTCTTTTAAATTAACTTCTTGCGCTGTTGCTACCATTATTGCCTGATCCAGGGACTGCAGGTCATTCCAATGATAAAACGCAGCAAGCCGGTCTTTCACGCAATCCGTTGGAGTGAATAGCTTAAGAGCTTTTATTTTATTGAACTTTGTTATCGGCACTTCGTTTCCTATGGAGACCGGGCCCGGGGGGAACTCGATAAAAAACGGGCAGTTGTTGTTAATAAACTCCCGGCATTGTTTTTTCTTTGTGAACCCAATACTTTTTAACGCTTTAACAATTTTTTCTGTTGGTACAGCCGTAATATAATCGAGGTCGCCTGAAATGTACTTATTACGCGAATATATCGATACGCACGCCCCGCCTACCAGTACCGCGTCAATCCCGTGTTTTGCCAACTCAGTGCTTACCAAAATCGCTAACTCTTTGGTACCGATATTCCGTAAATCTTTGTTCATAACGGCTTGCCTTTTCTTCTAGGCCTTGTCCTCAACCGGTAGTATTTCACAATTTCTTCTTCAGGCAATAAGTCCATAGCTTTCTGCAGAAGCGTTTTGAGTTCTAGTAGAAAAGGATATCTTGGGTTGAATGTATACAACCTGGTCCTGCCTTTATCCTGGCCGACAATAATACCGCCGTTTTCCAGGCGCCGTAGCTGCTGTAAAATACCGTTGAGCGGTATATCGTATACCCTGGACATTTTCCTTGCGTATCCGTCTCCGTACGCTTGTATGAAGAACAACACTTTTTCAGCTACTATATTGCCGAACAAGGATTCTAACATAAATACCCTCCCAATAAAACGTATGACCATATAATATGGTCGTATGACTATAATATATGGTCATTATATAATAGCGTTAGTTAATTGTCAACCGTATACCTATTCTTTCTTCTGTGCTTATATATCTGTTTCACTAACTTACTGATTTTCTTTTCAGTAACTATCTTTACATTCCGCGCTTTTGTTAGTTTGCGGGTCGCTAGATACTTCAGTTCTTTCTTCAGTTTAATATAGCTTTGCAGCCGTTTATCATCCAGCTTGCCGTTTTCTATTGCGCTTGTCACAGCGCAACCGGGTTCATTGGTATGTGTACAATCACTGAATTTGCATCCAACCGCAAGTTCCTGAATATCATTGAAAGTTTTAGTTAACGTACCTTCGTTTATCCATAGTTGTAGTTCGCGTAACCCGGGGTTGTCAATAACAATCCCGCCGCCGGGAAGCAGTATCATTTCTCGCTGGGTGGTTATATGCATCCCCCGGCAGTCACGTGCGCGCACCGCGCCGACTTTCTGTTTTTCTTCTCCGAGCAGGCGGTTAATAATTGTTGATTTTCCTACGCCCGAAGAGCCCAGGAAGGCGGTGGTAGTTCCTGCAACAATGTATTTCCGGATATTGTCGATTCCATCGCTATTAAGAGCGCTCATCGTTACTATAGGAATCCCTAACGCAACAGTTTCCACTTCCTTAATCTTTTCCTGAACATCCGGGCACATATCGGTTTTGTTCAGTACGATAACAGGAGTCAATTTATTTTCCTGTGTAACGGACAGGTAACGCTCAATGCGCCGGAGGTTATAATCGCCGTCAAGGCCGTTGACCAAAAACACGGTGTCAATATTCGCTACCAACACCTGCTCGTCTGTCACATCGCCAGCCACTTTTCTGGAAAACTTACTCATTCTCGGAAGAACGCCGGCGATTATGGCAGTATTGCCTTCATCCATCATTTCTGCAGCCACCCAGTCGCCGACAACAGGGTAAGTGTTCATCGATTCCGGCTTGAACCGCAATATTCCTCGAAGCTCAGCGGTTAGCTCGCCAAAAGCGCTGTAAACCAAATATTTTTCTCTATCTGCTTTTACAACTCGGGCAGGAAAAGTTGTTTGCGTCTTTATCTCGTTATAATTTTTCTCGTGGAATTCGTTCCATCCCAACTCGTGTAGGTTCATTAAATACAGCTCCTTAAACCCTCTCTTACTCCAATACTATTACCTTAATTTGTTTATCTACAAGCCGTTCAAATTGTTGCGCATAGTTTTTCCCGGGTTCGTAATGCATGGGGATTACGATAGACGGCGCGATTTTGTTGGACAGCTCAGCTGCACGTTCGGTACTCATTGATAAGTTATCGCCGTTGATAGGCAGAAGCGCTGCGGTAATATTTTTGATATTATCCATTTCGGGGACATAGTCCGTATCCCCGGCATGGTAGATCCTCACATCGCGGGTTTCAATAATATACCCAGCTTTGTTACTCGATTTCGCGTGAGGGATTATACCCAAAAACCCGGGTTTAACGTTGTACGCCGGTACTACTTCAAAGCTGATACCGTCCATAGAACATTTTTCGCCTGGTACTACATTTTTTGTTGTGTACCCGCGTAATGTTTTAGTAACTTCCAATGGCCCGATAACAACAGTCCCGGGTTTAGCTATTTTCTTGATATCATTCAACGCCAAATGGTCACTGTGTGCATGCGTAACAAAAATATAGTCCGCAGGTTTGGGGTCTGTAAATCCTAAAGGATCGATATATATTATTTTATCCGGAGTTTCGATCATAAACCCTGCTGGTAGAAAGTCAGTATTAACGATTCCCATAACGTACATATGTACCGCGCCAAGATGTGTGAGTACCACATCATTTGATAACCGTACGCTCTGTAGTACAGGGTTGCGTTTAGCGCTTGGCGTGATACTGAACACTGTGCAGCCGTACACAAATAATATTGTGAATACAATAAATATCAGTTTTTTCATAAATTAACTCTTACATAATTATACACACTAGAATCGGATTGGACAATACATAAGTTTATAGACTGCCAAAATATAATTGGATCGCAGCAATGTGGTATAATCTACTCAAAGTTTTCGTGAGCACAAGGAGGAAATATGAACGAAGAAGTGAATTTAAAAACGCTGAAAAAAAAGGTAATCCTGCTTTTCATCGGCGTCTTTGTAATTTTAGGTTCACTATTTTTTTTGCCAGCCTGGACTTTGAAATATTGGGAAGGATGGGTATACATTTTTATCATTGCGATTCCGATGTCAATATTCGGGTTATACTTACTGAAACACGACCCAAAACTGCTTGAACGCAGGGTGAGGATGAAGGAAAAACAGAAAGATCAAAAACTTATCGTTAAACTATCATTACTATTATACCTCCCTACCTTTATGCTGCCAGGATTCGATAAACGGTTTGGATGGTCGGATGTCCCGCTTGTGTTGACAATAATCTCATTTGTAATAGTCTTTCTAGGGTATATGATGACAATATATGTATTTAAAACAAACAGTTACGCGTCACGTATTATTGAGGTTGAGCAGGGACAAAAAGTTATCGATACCGGCCCATACGCGTTTGTCCGTCATCCAATGTACCTGTCACTAATCATTTTTTATTCGTTCACTCCGCTGGCGTTAGGTTCCTACTGGGCAATGATCCCAGCATGCATGTTTGTGTTAGTATTCATCCCGAGGATAATCGGGGAGGAACGTGAACTATTGAAAAATTTGACGGGGTATCAAGAGTACACGCAAAAGGTTAAATACCGCTTGTTCCCCGGTGTGTGGTAGACAATTGAACATAATGATTATCTATAAACGAGGATAGGTATGGTTAAAACAAAAATTGTTTGTACAATCGGCCCGGCAAGCGATACTGCTACAGTCATTAGAAAACTGGTATTCGCGGGGATGGACGTTGCGCGCTTGAATTTTTCGCATGGGTCACAAACTGACCATAAACGTCGTATTGGTATGATACGGCAGCTCAACAAAACATACCGGCGTCGTATCAGGATACTGCAAGACCTTGAAGGCCCGCGGATACGAATAGGGAAACTTAAACATAATATTGAGATCAAAAAAAAAGATGTTGTATATCTCACAAATAAACCAGCGCGGATAGGGAAAAATATTATTCCATTCGATTATGAAGGTTCATTGAACGATATTAAAACAGGATCCCAGGTGTTTATCGATGACGGTACTATAACACTTCTTGTGAAAGGCCGTTCTATGGATTACCTGAAGACAGAAGTAATCGTTCCGGGGATTATAAAAGAACATAAAGGGATCAACATCCCTGGTGCTGTGCTGAAATTTCCTGGGTTATCTGAAAAAGACATTTCTGATATCCATTTTGGTATCGCACAAAAAGTTGACTATATTGCACAGTCGTTCGTTAGAAATACAACTGATATACTTAATGTACGGAAAGTACTGGCAAGGCATTGTTATACCGGTAAACTTATCTCAAAAATAGAAAACCGTGAGGGTATTAACAATATCGACGAAATAATTGAATCTTCTGACGGTATTATGATTGCGCGGGGAGACATGGGCGTTTCAATCCCTATTTACGAAATACCTATGGTACAGAAAGAAATTATTAAGAAATGCAATCGCGCGGGTAAGTTTGTAATCACAGCAACACAGATGCTGGAAAGTATGACGGATAACTTACGGCCAACCCGTGCTGAAGTTACCGACATTGCCAATGCTGTGTTGGACGGTACAGATTATGTAATGCTCTCCGGTGAAACCGCTGCGGGCCGCTATCCTACGGAAGCTGTTGATATGATGAACAAAATCCTTAAGTTTACAGAAAAATCAAGAATTATGGGATAGGAAAGAATGTTTTATTATGGAAGATTGGAAGAAACTACAAACATATTTCCGGGCGAAAACGTTGCCAAAACACGACCTGCGCACGGTGTGGATGGGTAGGGTTTATACAAAAACCTGTGGGGTACAGCCAATACCCATTCTAAGGGCGTTAGCTTTTCAAGCCGTCCTGGAAAACTGTAAGGTTATAATCCACGATGACGAACTTATTATCGGTTCATTAGAAGGCTTGTTTTCGGATACTTATCCGGCTGGTATCACAGCCCGGTCTGCTGAACTTTATACAAAAAAGTATAACGAAATCGGAAGGCGAACTTTCCAGTCGAACTACGACCATGCCGCGGTGGACTATGCAACATTGCTGAAATTAGGCTTACCCGGGATACGTAATCGCGCAGAAAAACGGTTAAAACAAGTAAAGTCAAAGGATGAGAAAGATTTTCTTACCGCAATAATTATTACGCTTAACTCAACAATACAGTTTATCTTGCGTTACGCAGAAAGTTGTGAAGCTCGTAAATTATCAAAACTTTCGCGTATCTGCAGAAACATCGCTGAGAAACAACCCGCCACTTTTCGGGAAGCGCTCCAACTTGTTTGGTTCATCCACCTAATCTTCGCTATTGAGTATAGAGGCGCAATGGCGTTAGGACGGGTTGATCAGTACCTATACAGTTTTTACATCCGCGATATCAACCGCAGAACACTTTCCCGGGAAACAGCGCTCAACCTCGTGCAACAGTTATGGGTAAAACTTGAAGAACCCGGCATCCCGAATACTATACAAAACATCTGTATAGGCGGGGTTAAACCCAACGGGAAAGATGCGGTAAACGAATTGAGCTACATTTGTTTGGAAGCAACCGCAGCAGTTAAAACGCCGAACAGTAACCTCAGTGCGAGGTTACACGACAAAACAGCGGATAAGTTTTTTAAAGCTTGCGGAAAAGTTATCCGGACGGGGATAGGATTCCCTGCGGTATTCAACGATGAAGTCTTGATCCGCGCGCTTATGAAAAAGGGTATTTCTCTTAAAGATAGCCGCGATTATTGTATGGTAGGATGTATCGAAACCTTTCTACCGGGAAAACAACCGCCTTGGTCGGATAGCAGGTTCAACATCCTCGAATGTGTCAACCATGCATTACGGGAAAACACGGAGGGTACTTACAAACAGTTTATTTCAGCGTTCAACAAACAGGTTAAGCTCGGTGTAGCGCAGCATGTAAAAATAATTAATGCGTATAAGTTACGGTTTCCGGTAGATAAGTATATGGACCCGTTTATCTCAGCATTTACATTGGATTGCATACAAAGAGCGCGGGATATTAATGCCGGAGGAACGCGGTATCCCGGATTTCACGGTATTGCAGGGATGGGCATGGCAACAGCAGCAGATTCTATTGCCAGCATAAAAAAACTGGTTTTTGAGGACAAAGTTTGTACGGTAAAAAAACTGGTACACGCGCTTGACAACAACTTTGAAGGCTACGAAATTCTGCAGCAGCAGCTTATCAACAAAGCGCCGAAGTACGGGAATGGTAATCCTTATGTTGATAAAATAGCGAGGGATATCACAAAAACTTTTTGTCAGGCAGTGCATAAACATAGAATCCCGCTGTATAACGGTCGGTATGTACCTTTGATGGCAGCGAATACCGCAAACATCCGTGCGGGGAAAGAAACCGGTGCGACGCCTGATGGCAGGTACGCGGGTACTGCGTTAAGCGATGCTGCGTCTCCGCATTTCGGGCGGGATAAATCAGGCCCGACCGCTATTATGGAATCATTGTCAAACATCGACTACACTTCAGTAACCGGGGGTACGGTTGTTAATATGAAGCTTAACCCGTCAATACTCGCGGGTGAGGCTGGGTTAGCCCGGTTCGCTGCGTTACTGAAAGCATTCGTCAAAATGAGGTTACAGGAATTACAGTTCAACGTAACCAAAACGGAAGTAATGAAAGCTGCTCAACAAAATCCTGGACAGTACAGCAACCTTATTATACGGGTATCAGGGTTCAGCGCATTTTTTGTACATTTATCGAAAGAGGTACAGGATGATATCATCCGCAGGACAGAACAGGGAAGCGGTAGTATTTGATATCCAGCGGTTCTCGATCCATGACGGGCCGGGGATCAGGACAACAGTGTTTTTTAAAGGGTGTCCTTTACACTGTTGGTGGTGCCATAATCCTGAATCGTGGTCCAGCCAACCGGACTTGTTTTTTAATAAAGCCGAATGTATATCCTGCCATCACTGTATAAAATCATGTAAGACAGGTGCGGTGACACAAAAAGGATTCGATAGAGCTAAATGTCTAACCTGCGGGGATTGTACTGCCGGATGCCCGGTATCGGCAAGGGAAATTGTTGGTACAAAAGTATCTCTTCCCCGCCTGATGAAAGAAGTATTGAAAGATAAAGTGTTTTACGATTACAGTTCCGGAGGGGTAACAGTATCGGGAGGCGAACCTCTTAACCAGTCCGGGTTCGTGACAAACTTTTTTATGGAATGTAAGAAAAACAGGATTTCTACAGCCTTACAGACCTGCGGGTATGGAAGCAAGAACGGTTTGTTATCGGTACTAAAGTATACGGACATTGTAATGCTGGATATCAAGCATATTGATGATAAGAAACACAGGGAAGCAACCGGTGTGTCAAATAGGTTGATCCTGGAAAACGCGGAACTTATCTCAAAAACCGGAATCCCTATGGTAATACGGATACCTGTGATACCGGGATTTAACAGCACAAGAAATGAAATTGTGGGGATAACAAAATTCGTTACCCGCTTGAAAATGGTTAACAAAATATTGTTGCTAAAATATCACAATCTGGGAATGTACAAATGGAATTTTCTCGGTAAGAAGCCTCCGGTATTTCCTGCTGGTATAAGTAATACTGAATTCAAAAGGTTATGTTCTGTCTCTAAAGCAATTTCTTTTGATGACAATATAAGTCTTATATAGAAATTGCATTGTTGCCACTTCCTAAGTTGAAGTTCACGCAGCCCCGGTTATCACCTTTACGTACAGCACCGACTGTTTGTTTGTCTTCACCGAGTATGCGGTTAATAATTGTTGATTTTCCTGGTTAAACCTCATCTTCCATCTGAGCTCAGCATAACACCGCTACTTATCATCAGGTAGTTTATCAGACTTGTACGGGTTAATATAACCATAGTAGAAAAAAGTCAGTAATATGCAGAACTCGGCACTTCCTCGTTTTAACAGAATTGCTTACAATAAATATGTCAGCTATTTTTATAGCAATGCAGTGTCACGGGTATTCTTACGAAAATAGAATTGGGTGGGGAGGGTAATATTATGAATTCAACAGCGTTACACGAAAAACTTATTACTTCTGAAATCCGTTACCGCCGCCTTTTTGAAGCTGCAAAAGATGGGATATTAATTCTTGATGCAAGCACGGGTAAAATAATAGATATTAATCCTTATTTAATTAAAATGCTTGAATATACAAAAGAGGAGTTGCTTGGTAAGAATCTCTGGGAACTAGGCCTTTTTAAAAATACTGTTGCAAGCAAAGTATCTTTTAAGAAATTACAGGACAAAGAATATATCCGTTATGACAATTTACCCCTGGAAACCAAAAACGGTAAACGTCTGGAATTTGAGTTTGTAAGCAATGTTTATCAAGAAGGCGATAGAAAAGTCATACAGTGCAACATCCGGGATAATTCAGAGCGCAAATTAGCGGAAAAATCACGAATAACACTTCAGCAGCAACAGTTACTCCTAAAAAATAATGAAGCGGAACAACTCAAAGCATACAATCGGCAATTGAGCTTACAGAATGCTATTCTAGATTCTATCATCAATAGCGCAGCAAGAACGCTTATTATTGCACTTGATAAACATTACTGTTATATGGCTTTTAACAAGAACCATCGTTTGGAAATGAAAAAAGTATATAACGCCGAAATTGAAATCGGTAAATCTATGCTGGATTACATCAGCATTCCGATAACTAGGTCAGCTGCAAAGATTAGTTTTGACCGCGTGCTTAATGGAGAAAGTTTTGTTGAACAGCAATTTCAGCCAAATACAGGCAGCTATTATGAATTTAACTGGAACCCGATTAATTCTCAGGATGGAAAAGTTGTTGGGATAAATCTATTTGTCAACGACATCAGTGAGCGCAAGAAAACAGAGAACGAACTAAAACAAAGCGAAGCAAAATATAGGAACATATTCGAACAATCTAATAATGCAATCATTATTGCAGATGTTGATACCGGAATAATCCTTGATGCGAACCAAAGTGCAGAAATATTATTGGGTAGAAACAAACAAGAAATCATTGGAATGAATAGATCTCTGATACATCCTTTAAATGAAAAAGAAATTTATGAAAAGCAATTTCGGGATCATGTTGAAAAAGAAAAAATATCGTATGACGAGGCAATAATTGTTAGGAAGAACGGAACTCAATCCCTGGTACAAATAAATGCTTCTATAATAGAACTAAAAGGAAAAAAAGTAATACAGGGTATCTTCCAGGATATCACCGAGCATAAGCGGATGGAAGAAGAAAAAGAAAAACTGACATACCAGCTTCTACAATCACAGAAAATTGAATCCATTGGCATTCTTGCCGGCGGTATTGCGCATGATTTCAATAACCTGCTAACCACCATCAAAGGATATTCTGATCTGATAAAGAGCAGTATAAACGAAACGAATCCCATAAATGCTGATGTAAATGAAATAATAAAAGCTAGCAGCCGCGCAGCGGATCTTACAAGGCAATTACTTCTTTACAGCAGAAAACAACCTATGAATGTAATAAACCTTAATGTAAACAGGATTATAGAAAACATAGCAAAAATGCTAAAACGCATTATTGGCGAGGATATTCGAGTACAAATGGATTTGGTTCCTGATCTATGGGATATTTCTGCGGATGAATCACAAATTGAACAAATTATTGTGAATCTAACAAACAATGCACGTGATGCAATGGCTATAGGAGGAATCCTGACTGTAAAAACTGAGAATATAATATTAGATAAAGAACAAGCTATGCCTATTATTGACGCATATCCCGGCAGATTTATCAGGTTTTCATTTCAGGACAGTGGGATAGGAATAGGTGAAAACGTTTTACCGCACATATTTGAACCGTTCTATACAACAAAAGACGTAGGGAAAGGTACGGGCCTTGGGCTGTCAGTGGTATATGGTATTGTTAAACAGCATAAAGGATGGATAAATGTTTGTAGCGAATCCGGTAAAGGAACTATATTTAAAATATACCTTCCTAAATCTTCAGCAACACTTGGTGTGGAAGTAACAAAAGAGACAACTAAGTATCAAGATGTTAAAGGGCACGGAGAAAGAATTTTAGTTGTTGAAGATGAAGAAGGAATAAGCAAAATGGTTAAGAGGTTTCTCTCATCAAATGGCTATATTGTGTTTATAGCAAAAACTGTTAAAGAAGCGCTTGAAGTATATAAAACTGAAAAAGGGAATTTTAACCTGGTTATCAGCGATGTCATACTGCCGGATAAAACAGGCCTTGAATTAGTTACCCAACTGCTGTTAGATAATCCTAAACTCAAAATAATTTTATCTAGCGGGTATCTTGACGATAAATCCGAGTGGAAAATGATACAGAAAAAGGGGTATAAGTACATTCAGAAGCCTTTTGAGTTAAAACAATTGCTCGTTGCTGTAAAAGAAGTTTTGGGTAAATAATAATGTATGTAAACACGCTTGAATGAGGTAAATGTGATAAAAAAAGTTAAAGCCACAGTTAAGAGTAAACCCCAAAAAACTGTAGAACAGAAAATATGCGGATTTAAAACCAGGTATTTGGAATTGTTCAATAATATAAATAGCGGTGTGGCAGTCTATAGGTGTGTAGATGACGGCAAAGATTTCATATTTGTAGATTTCAATAAAGCAGGGGAAAAAATTGATGGAGAAAAAAAAGAAGATCTAATAGGGAAGTCAATATTTGAAGTTCGGCCCGGGATTGAAGAATTCGGATTACTGGAAGTATTCAGGAGAGTGTGGAAAACTGGAATTTCCGAATATTACCCTGTTAAAAAATATACGGACCATCAGCTTACAAATTATTACGAAAACTTTGTTTATCGCCTATCGTCGGGTGAAATTGTTGCTGTTTTTAACAATGTCACTGAGCATAAACAAAATGGAGAAAAACTCCAGTATTCAGCAAATTTACTTGAAAATATATCGGATGCCCTAATTGCAACGGATATGCAATACAACATACAATTCTGGAACAAAATGGCAGAAAAGCAATACGGTTGGGCTGCCTCCGAAGTTATTGGACATCCAATGGAGATGTTTATCCAAAATGATTATATTGGAAAGTCGCTCGATATTGTGCTCCAAAAGATTTCGCAAGATGGTTGCTGGACAGGCGAGGTAACCCAGAACCGTCGTGACGGTACTCTCATGTCAATTATGTCAACTGTTTCAATAGTGAAAAATGATGTAAATCGGCCGATAGGTTTTATCGCTGTTAATCGCGATATCACCGAACGAAAAAATATGGAAAGCAAATTAGTTGAATCGGAACTGAAATTCAGGTATATCGCGGAAGATATTGTAGATGTAATATGGGTGATTGATTTGAAATCCATGAAATATTCGTATTATAGCCCATCAATAACTGGCCTTTTAGGATACGCTTTAGAGGAAGCAATCAAAATGCCACTGGAAAAAAAATTAACACCGGAATCATATAAAAAAGCAATGGTTGAGTTAAAGAAAGGGTTAGAGGAAGAAAACGTTCCTGGTATGGACCCAAATCGTACACGTATATTTGAAGTGGATGAAATACACAAAAACGGTTCAATTATTAATGTTGAAATAAAAGTAAAATTTCTTCGGAATGCGGCAGGTATCGCAACAAGTGTATTGGGTATTACCAGGGATATTACCGAACGAAAAAAGTATGAGGGACAAAAAGCGAAGATTAAACAAAAGATCCAGCAAACACAGCGGTTAGAGAGCCTCAGTGTCCTGGCTGGCGGGATCGCGCATGATTTCAATAATTACCTTACTGTGATTATCGGTAATCTTAGCCTATTGGAAGAAAGCGTTAACCAGTCAAAGGAAAATCAGGAAATCCTTAATGACGCTCAAAAAGCAACAATGAAAGCAAAAACATTGGCACATCAACTATTGATATTTTCAAAAGGCGGTGTGTTTAAGAAGGTAGTATTCAACCTTAAAGAAGCAGTCGATGGAATGGTAATCTTGCTTCACAGGACAAATATTGAGTACGCAGTAGAATCCAGTGGCGATTCTTTATTCATAAATGCTGATAGGTCACAGATTGAACAAGTGATAGAGAATGTATTGATAAACGCACAACAGGCGATGCCCAACGGAGGTAAAATAAACATAAGGCTTGGCAGTATTATCAATTCCGGCATGGAAAACCCGTTGTTAGCAGAGGGTAAGTATAATGTCTTAACAGTTGAGGATACCGGTACAGGAATACCGGATACTATTTTACCCCAAATCTTTGACCCTTTTTTTACTACAAAACATGAAGGCAGCGGGTTAGGCCTGGCAATAGCATATTCCGTAATAAAAAAATATGGCGGCGAGATCAAAGTTAAATCTATACCCGGAGAAGGAACTACGTTTACTATTCTTTTACCGGCCGTAGAGGAAGCGATAGAAGAGGAAGTGGAAGTTGAGAGTGTAATACCCGGTAACGGCAGGATACTGGTTATGGATGATGAAGAATCTATATTAGCAATAGCAGAGAAAATGCTTGCCAAACTTGGATACGATGTTGTTACTGCCAGGAATGGAGAACAAGCAGTTGAGA
Organism: Elusimicrobiota bacterium; assembly: GCA_041658405.1. Lineage (NCBI taxonomy): Bacteria > Pseudomonadati > Elusimicrobiota > Elusimicrobiota bacterium. Next base: position 12 of record JBBAAG010000036.1, on the reverse strand, counting down.
TATATAAACAGG
>JBBAAG010000035.1 GCA_041658405.1 Elusimicrobiota bacterium | reverse complement strand
CGTCAGATTCAACTTCACTATAATCACACGGAATAACCATCCGTCCCTTATACTGCCCGTTTTTCACCTGTATCCCCACCCCGGGCCCTGTGGCATACCACCGCCAGGTTGACGGTTTAAGTTCATTTGTTAAATCTACAGGCTTTACCCATGTTTTCCCATCGTCAGTAGATGATGTGAGAAACACTCTGCGGGTATCGGTACTTGTCCCTAAATGAATTTGTTTTTCATGGTCACCCCCAAGGTTCCAGGTGAGAAACATCCATATCGTCCCTGTTTCTTCATCCACTACGGGGCAAGGATTCCCGCAAGTATTAATCCCGTCATCCCAAACAATGGTTTGTTCAGTCCACGTTTTCCCTCCATCCTCCGAACGTTTCATCAACAAGTCAATTTTCCCGGCATCACCGCCACCGTTTTTCCGTCCTTCACAGAACGCAAGTACCGCGCCGGAGGGCGTAACGATAATTGACGGTATACGGTAAGTATGATACCCGTTTTCCCCACCCACAAACAAATCCTGGATTTCCAACCCCTGTGCAGACATTTCTTTTACTCCTATTAAACACAAAACAATAATTACTACACCAAAAATATCTTTATGTACGGACAACAACCTTTTTATCACGCAAATAATCCTTTGTTTGCTTAACCGTAAATTCGCCATAATGAAATATTGACGCTGCGAGCACAGCATCTGCCTTACCCTTAACTAATGCATCATACAAATGTTCAAGCGTTCCCGCTCCGCCGGACGCTATCACCGGAATATTCACAGTATCAGACACTTTCGCAGTAAGCTCAAGGTCATACCCGTCTTTTGTACCATCGCAGTCCATGCTGGTCAATAATATTTCCCCTGAACCAAGCTTCTCCACGCGCTGCGCCCATTCGATAACATCAAGTTCTGTCGGTGTCTTACCTGCGTTTATATGCACACGCCAAGTATTCTTACCATTAACAACATACCTTTTCGCATCAATAGCAATAACGATACACTGCGCACCAAACTTATCTGACCCGCGGGTGATGAGTTCCGGATTTTTTACGGCTGCGGTATTAATCGAAACCTTATCCGCCCCGGCATGCAGCATCGCAGTCATATCTTCGACAGTACTGATTCCGCCCCCTACGGTTAACGGGATAAAAACTTTCTCTGCGGTACGGTTCACCACATCAATCATAGTCTTGCGCCCTTCCAACGTAGCGGTAATATCAAGAAACACAACCTCATCAGCTCCAGCATCGCTATACCCCGCAGCGATTTCTACAGGATCCCCGGCATCACGCAGGTTCAAAAAATTAATACCTTTTACTACACGCCCATTTTTTACGTCAAGACACGGAATAATACGTTTTGCAAGCATAACTATTATAATCCCTTTACTTCCTACTCACATTTTCCACGAGTTCAACATAATTTTGCAGTAACCTCAACCCCAGCGGGCCGCTTTTCTCAGGATGAAACTGCGTACCGTACACGTTCCCGTAGTTTAATACTGACGCGTATTCCATACCATACTCGGTGGTACCCGCAACCATAGTTTTGTCATCAGGTTTTGTATAAAACGAATGCGCAAAATAGTAGAACGTTCCATCCGGAATACCCTGCCAAAACTTACTTCCCGGTTTTTGTTTCACAGCGTTCCATCCCATATGCGGAATTTTTGTATTTGGCATAATTTTACTTAACTCAAACTTCACAACTTTACCTTTAATAATATCCAACCCGCCGATAGGATCACCTTCCTCGCTTGAGGATAAGAGCAACTGCATCCCCAAACAAATCCCAAGCAATGGTTTACCGTCAGACATAAGATTGCGTATAACCGGTGTCAACCCCAAATCATTTAGGTTAACCATAGCCTGGTAAAACGCGCCAACACCGGGCAGCAGTAAACCATCCGCACTGTTTAGCTCACTGGTTTTATTACTAACCACAACCACAGCGCCCAACTTCTCCAACGCTTTCGCTACACTTCGGATATTACCCATTCCATAATCAATAACAACAATTTTACCGTTCATACACACCCTTTACAGTTTTTTACGCATACACCGCATATATGATGACTAATTCCATACAGTTTACGAAATCCATCAAGTTTTTCATAACACTTTTTATGGTCAAACTCCGCGGGGTTCTCCTTAATCGCTTCTGCCGGACAGGTTATTACGCATGCGTGGCACGTACCGCATGACATACTTTTGTTACGTTTACCATAGGGCAACGGCAGATCAGTAAGCACAGTCACTAACCTCACCTGTGACCCGTACTCCGGATGGACAAACAAATTATTACGCCCGATCCACCCAAGCCCGGCCTCGACTGCCGCGTGCTTATGCGAAAAATGCGCGCGCTGCGTTGCCCAGTCAACCAACACTGATGCGGGTATTGGAAGCGCGGAACCTTTTTTTTCTTGTATAAACCCCACGACCTCCAACGCCAACCGGTCAAGCATATAATTAACCTGGCGGTAATGTGATTGATACAACTTCGTTGGGTGGTCAACCACATCCTCAAGCACACCCCCCGCAAGACGGATCCCTGCAACCACAACCCCGGTCATTTTATTCATCACATTTTCGCTTAGCTCATAAGTTTTATCTTTCAACATACTAAACTCAGCTACCCCAAAAAATGCAGCGCCGTTCTTAAACACAACTTTTTTTAGCTCTTCATAGTTAATATCAGTACTCACAAATCTTACCCTTCTTTAATACTTTCTTTTTTCAAAAACACAGTTAATACCATTACTGCCGCGGGAGTTGAACCCGGAATCCGTGCAGCATGACCGATTGACGACGGATTATACTGCGCAAACTTTTCTTTTAACTCATTTGACAACCCCGGTACTTTTTTATAATCAAACCCCGGGGGTATACGCATAGACTCCCGTTTTTTAAAACTCTTAATTTCCTCATTCTGACGTTTAACATATCCGCCGTACTTCGCATCGGTCATCACTTGTTCCACAACTTCTTCATACAACCCCGGAGACACAACCGACGGGTTGATTATTACACACTTATTACCGGTAATTTCTTCAAGTTTGGGTATATCCATATTCCCCCTACGCAAAAGTTCTTCACAGGATAACGGAGTATCAATCTTTGCGACACCCATTTTCTCAAGTACTGTATTAACCTTTTTTGAGGGATTAACTTTTTGCACGGCAAGATATTTCATCGTATCCCCCAACGCCTGCTGTTTTTCGCGGACACGCATAATAAAACTTTCATCCAGCAAACCCAGGTAATACCCGCGTTCTGATAACCGTAAATCCGCATTATCTTCCCTTAAAACCAGCCGATACTCTGTCCGTGAGGTGAACATGCGATAAGGTTCGTTTGTCCCGATGGTAACAAGATCGTCGATCATAACGCCGATATACGCATCCGCGCGGTCAACAATAAAATCGTCCTTTCCCCTGGCACGTAACGCTGCGTTTATCCCGGCAATAAGCCCTTGTGCCGCAGCTTCTTCATACCCTGTTGTCCCGTTAATCTGCCCTGCGAGAAATAATCCCGCAACTTTTTTTGTTTCAAGTGTATGCTTAAGCTCAGTAGCATCAACCACATCGTGTTCAATCCCGTACCCGGGCCGCATGATTTCAACCTTCTCCAACCCCGGTAATGTACGCAACATTTTTAGTTGAACATCCACAGGTAAACTCGTGGACATACCGTTTACATACAGCTGATCGCTCTGTAACCCTTCCGGTTCAATGAAGACCTGGTGGCGGTCACGGCCAGGAAATTTTACGATCTTATCCTCAATCGACGGACAGTACCGCACACCTGTACTTTTAATCACCCCGGTGTATAACGGTGACCGGTCAAGGTTGGAACGTATAATCTCATGGGTAACCTTATTTGTGAACGTAATAAAACACGGTAGTTTGGTTAACCCGTTATCTATGGGTGAACGGAAAGAAAACGGTTTTGTTTCCGGGTCATGCGGTTGTTCCTGTAATAAAGAAAAATCAACTGTTTTTTTGTCTACCCTCGCGCAAGTGCCGGTCTTAAACCGTTTCATCCGTAGTCCCAGGGAGTACACACTTTCCGCAAGTTTGATAGATGCAGGCTCACTATCCCTACCCCCGCTGTGGTGTTCAAGCCCTATATGAATCAATCCGTTAAGAAATGTTCCCGGGGTGATAACCACCGCCTGGGTATTAAGTATCCCCCGCGTTTTTGTTTCTACACCGGTGACCGTATTACCTGTGATACACACTTTTATAGCTTCATCGACAACAATCTCAAGGTTTGGTACTGAAGACAAGTAATCATCCATTGCTGAATTATAAAGTTGGCGGTCCACCTGTGCGCGGGTTGCGCGTACCGCTGCGCCTTTTGACATATTCAATCTGCGATACTGGATTGCAGCTTTATCAGTAATAAACCCCAGTATCCCGCCAAGCGCATCAGTTTCCTTTACTAACTGCCCTTTCGCAAGCCCGCCGACTGCGGGATTACACGATAGATGCCCGAGGTTCAACCGCGCAAGTGTTATTAACGCAGTCCTGCAACCCATCCGTGCGGATGCTGATGCAGCATCACAGCCTGCATGCCCGCCACCGATTACTATCACATCATAGTTACTGTTCACAATCTAATAATATTCCCTGTTTTTACGGACTTATACGCTGCATCAACAAACCGTACAGTTTCCACAGCATCCGTCCCGGGTATAGGAGGTTGAGTATTATCAATAATACTTTTTACCCAACCGCCGAGTTCAACATTAAACGGCGCTTCAGTGCTAAACCCCAGTGTTTCGTTATCTACAATCTCACCTGAAGGCAATTGTACTTCCAATAATTTTGAATTAGTTGCAGCGCGGCTGCGCATAATACATCCTTCAAATCTTATAGAAAAACCATAATCACCCTGTGAGAACCCTACTCCACCGAGATAGCTCACTACACAACCGTTGTCAAACCTTGCATGCACAGAAATAAGATCTTCAATTTCATGAGGTGACGGCAATTTCTTTTCCTCAATCGCATGGACTTCAACAATTTTTCCGCACATAAGGTTACGCAGGAAATCCATCTCGTGTATACCAACTTCATATAAGAACCCGCCGGTCATCGCGCGAATAGTCCGCCATTTAGGGCCTTTAGAAAAATCATTATGAGAGATCCTCCAGGCTGTTGCCTGTAACGGCGCGCCGTATATCCGTTCCTTCGCAATCCTTAGGATTGTGCGCATAGGTTCATAATACCGCAATACCTGCCCAACCATAAGAATCTTGCCTGTTTTTTTCGCTACAGCATTCATTTCCTCTGCGTCATCGATTCTAATCGCCATAGGTTTTTCTACATATACATTTTTTCCTGCATTCAAAGCTTTAAGCACAAGCTCGTAATGCGTTGCCGGTGGAGTTGATATTGCAACACCTTCAAGGTCAGATGCCAGAAGGTTTTCCAGTTTATCAACAGATACCGCGTTATATTTCTCAGCATATTTCTTGCGGTTAACTTCATTTATATCAAATACAGCGGTAATATCCGCTAAACCGTTACTAACAATCCCTGCGCTTACACGTTCCACTATACCGCCACAGCCGATAAGGCCTATCCTAATTTTTTCTGGCATAAAAACAAATCCTTTCTTTCTTCTTAAATACTTTTAAGTAATTATATCATAATGTCTCTTTAATCACTGCAGATGTTTGGTATTTTATACTTGACCTTTAGTTTTATAATGTCTACTATATTTTAAAACCGTCATAGCGGTTAATTATTTTTAGTAACAGGAAGGCGTTTGTCATGTTGAGATATTATCAAATAAACAACGCTAAGATCGCGGAAACCGATAATACAAACGGCAACATACTGTTTTTCGTCAACCCCACGGATGATGAAAAACGGTTATTAATCAACGATTACAAAATTGATGAACACACATTGAACTCTGCATTAGACCCTGACGAGCTTTCACGTATAGAGACCGAACCTGACCATATTGCCATAATATTTAAACGCCCGAAAAATTATTCATCAAAAGACGATTTTCATTTCAAAGTAGTCTCGACCGGCCTTTTTTTGTTCAGCAAATATTTAATCATAGTTTTACCGGAAGACGTCCCGTTGTTTGAAAGCAAACTCTTTAACCGGTTGAACAGTATCGAAGATGTTATGTTAAAAGTAATCTCGCGGTCTATCTACCATTTTATGGAACATTTAAAAGTGATAAACATGATAGCTGAGGAGTTAGAACAAAAAATTAACCGTGCAATGGAAAACCGTTATCTCATCAACATGTTTACACTAGAAAAAAGTTTGATTTATTACCTTAACGCCATAGATTCCAACGGTGTATTGATAGACAAAATGAAAGCACACAGTACAAAATTAAATTTCAGCACTGAACAAGTGGAAACCCTTGAAGATTTAATCATTGAGAACCACCAATGCTATCGCCAGGCAGAGATTTATTCCAACATCCTGGGAAGTTTGATCAGTGCGCGTGCGTCAATTGTCAATAATAACCTCAGCGTGATAATGAAAAAACTAAACGCCGTGGTTATCTCAATTGCAGTCCCCAGTTTTTTTGCAGGTGTCGGCGGTATGTCAGAGTTTACCATGATGACGAACCCAAAAAACTGGAAAGTACCTTATTGGCCAATAGCTTACCTATTATTTATTTTATTAAACGTCGGGATCGGGCTCATTACATACAGATTTGTTGTACGCTGGGAAAAACTTGAAAAGTAATTCCCACGTTTTTGCAACGTCCTGTCTTACTTTATTTCCTTAACCGCAGCTTCAATACGTTCCACAGTTTCCGCAATATCCTTATCCTTATGCGAATAATTTATGTATGACACACCGTATAATGACACGCCGTGTTTGTAACACGCGCGGTAAAAGTTGGTATCCACATTTTTTTCAATAAAAACAAATTGCGGGCATACGGGATATCCTTTAACTTCAACCGGGAAACTGTTTCTTTTAAACACTTCATTTACGCCATCCCACAAATTTTTACCTTTCTCCCACAGATGCGTAATAACATTATTATCTTTATAAAACTTTAGGACAGCCTTCACTGCGGCTAATGATAACGATTCACCGCCAAAAGTTGAGGATATAGAAATCGTACTTGCACTATCAATCAACTCCTTTTTCCCGCAATAAACGGATATCGGCATACCGTTCGCACAACCTTTGGCGAATACCGCGAGGTCTGGCATAATATTAAAATACTCATGCGCACCGCCTTGCGCTACACGGAAACCAGTTACTATTTCGTCAATCACAAGTAATGTTCCATACTTTTGTGTTAACGCGCGTACTGCCGGAAGAAATTCTTTACCTTTATCCATATCAAGATAACTGGACGCAACAACTGCCACTGCGGTGGTATTACCGTATTCCGCGAAATATTTTTCCCACGGTTCTATATTTCCCCAGGGAAGGTTTGTATGCAACTGCCCGAGTTCAAGCGGTACACCGCGGGTAGGTTCTGTATTCGCAATCCCTGCGGGTACGCTTGCCCCGGCAACGGGTATTGATAACACATTAAGCCATCCGTTGTACCCACACTGAACGACACGGCTGCGTTTAGTAGCGTTTCTTGATATTTTTATACAGGCAGCTATTGCTTCCCCGCCGGTTTTCAGGAACCTCACTTTTTCTGCACAGGGAATGACTTCGGTCAACATCTTAGCAACTTCGCCTTCCAAAACATGCGGATGGCCGAATACAATACCGTTCTCAAGCTGATCCTTTATTGCCTGATTAATTTCCGGGACTGCGTACCCTAGTGATACCGGGCCAAGGCCGTTGCGGTAATCAATGTACTCATTCCCATCAGCATCCCATACGCGGCACCCTTTCCCGCGAACGATTACTGCGGGTTCTTCAGGTTTGAGCCTCGGCGATTTCGAATTTGTTGAACTTCCCGCACCGAGATAATTAACCGATTCTTCGTAAAGTTTCCACGATTTTTCTGTAGATTTTGCCATACCTAATTCAATCTCCTCAATTTAGCAAGTTTGTTTACATTCACATATAGTTAAATTATACTATTTTTTTTATTTTTCAAGAATAGCGAGGCTGGTTTTTAAAAAAATAATTTTTTCACTTGAATATTTTTTTCCAGTTTCAAATAACAACATAACATCGTTATCAGTAGACGCGATACATGAATACGCAGAGTACCAGGTAGTAAGCATATAACTCAGCGGCCATGATCGACAATCATCGTAAGATAACCGCAAGGTAAGCTTTCTCCGCCGTTTCATGTCAGCAGGGTTGGAGAACAGAATTATATCCGGTTTATTCTTCCGTTCAACCTTCCGTATACTCGCTTGGCAGACAGGTTCTATCAACACTTTGTCAAGCACAGCAGGTGTCCATGTAAATCCCGCATCTTTGCTTATAGACGTTAACCTGAAATTATTTGTGCGGGACTTACTACGCATGTTTAGCAGTAACGTACCGTCGGAAAGCTCAACTGCTTCGCATTCATTTGTACCTTCGCCGGGTACTGAACCACCTATTTTCCATGTATTCCCATGGTCGTCACTGTAAACTATATGAGAATGTGTAATCTTTTCTCCTATCACCGAGTGATTACACGGAATAATTAACCGGCCGGATTTAAGTTGAATCCCTGCTCCGGGCCCAGTTGCGTACCACCGCCAGTCCGGCAGTTTTACCTGCCCCGTTATCTCCTGAGGTTTTGACCATGTAACTCCGTTATCCTTACTTTTTGATATCCATACCGTCCGCGTTTTCGGCAATTTACCCGTATTACCTTGTTTCCCTCCGCTTTTCCCTGGATTATGTGACATCAATAAAATAATTTCGTTTGTCACTTTATCTACAACAGCACACGGGTTCCCGCAAGTATTATTCTCATCATCCCAGATAACAACCTGTTTTTCCCATGAACTGCCCCCATCTGTACTGCGTTTAAGCAGAAGGTCAATATCTCCGGTATCGCTCCCGCTATTTTTACGCCCTTCACAAAACGCGAGCAGTGTACCGTCAGGTGCAACAATCAATGATGGGATCCGGTACGTATGGTACCCGTCAGTTTTGCTGACATAAACATCTGTAGATGAAAATATGTTTCGTATAGTACTACCATCCGCTGAGAATACTATACCCGCAAAAACCAGCAATGTTATTGTGGAAGATATAGCAAGAAGAAAGAGGCGTATTTTTGTCAGGATTTCAGTCATGCACTTATCCTATACAATATTTTGTTGCTGCATTTATCTGTTCTATCTCCCATATTTTTAGTCCTAATTAGAGATTTCTGTAACATTCAGACCGGACAAGGATATTCTACCAAATGTTTGTGATAAGTCAAAACAGGAATTGTTCACGTCGGAATAAATCTTGGAGGAATGCTATCTCGCTTTGTCCCCTTTGTCCCCTTTGTGTCCCCTTAGAACATAGAGAGTTCCTTTCCCTGTAATACCCGTCTTTTGAAAAACACATAGAGCAACCATTTCTGTCAAATCACGAGAAGCAGTTCTTTTCGTAGTATTATTAATTTCTTGATAAATCTGATTGCTAATTTGTCCTTGCTGTTTGATGTATTTTACAGCATTAAATTGCCTTTCGTTCAATCCAAGCCTGTTTAAAACGTCTTCCGTAAAAATATCCCTTGATAGTATTGTCTTGAATTCCAGATTTCGTATAGAAATAAATTCCGGTTCCGGCAATCCTTGAGCCTTACACTGTTTAACCATTTCTAATGTTCCCGAACCCGCTTGTTGAATATAATCAGCAAGATATAACACCGTTGACAATAAAGGATTCGTCGGATGGGAGGCATGGGGCCTTTTAAGATCTTCAATTTTCAAGTTTGTAGGCAATGTTCCTGAGTTCCATATTTCTATGCGATCAAAAAATACCATCACCTGAACCGAAGATGTTGTGTTATAGTCACGATGTGCTATCGCATTAACGATTGCTTCCTGTATAGCAAAAACTGGGATTTCTCTTGGTCTTTTGACCTGAACAGTATGTTCCTGCTGAATAACCGGGAATTTAATGGAATCCAAAACAAAACTGACTGCCTTATCAACCTGTTCAAATAAGTTCTCTTCATAAATATGGTATGAAGTAAATGGTTTCTCTACCTGAATACTTGGTATTTGAATGCATTTTATTTTAGCTTGGTCAAAATATTTACGTGGTTCCTTACCGAACAAAAGAATAGCGGCATTAGTCAGTTTCCCTTCATGTAAAAGTTTAAGGTGAGTTAAAACTTCTTTTGTAGAAGCTTCCGGATTTATTGGAAAATTACGTTTTTCTCGTGCTACTTGTATAAACCATTTTACCTTCTTATTATCTATATCAGAATACTTTGCACCTCCACAAATCCGATGATCAAAAACAGATCTACCAACCACTCCTTTTTCTTTTAAAAATACTATTAGGCTATCATAAACCAAGTCGGTTAATTCGGTTGGATTGCTGAATCTCCGATAACTGTAACCAGACCTAGGATTTTTAATTTCTTTAATGAGCTTTTGAACACCAGCCTCACGATTTTTATCATTGGCACCGTTTTCACCTTTGATATATATCAGAATAGCCTTATGTTTATCTTTCGCCTCACGAAATTCTGCTTCAGTCGGCGAGATTTTGTTTCCGACTGTTCCGCCATATTGCTGTCCGAAAACTCCTATATAAATATCGCCCTTCCTGACTTCCACAAGATAAGCCGTCTCAGTTGATCTGCTTTTTGCCGGCGAATCTTCAAATAGAAATACGTCAAAATATTCTGATAAAAGAACGTCCCCTAGGATGAAGTCCTTGACCGCCCTGCGTTCTTCTTTCAGTTCCTTTTGTACACCGCTAACAAATATTTTGTATTTACGCATAACTTTAACCCACCTCTGATTCAAGTCGAATAATATAAACAAGCCCTATATTTTTATTCATTTTAGGATTCTCAGTAAAATTCATCATAGTACATCCGGATAACGACGAGAACATAATTGCCAGATATACGGTGTAGGTATATTTTTTTAATATTTCAATTCCTCTTTTCAGACCCATAACGACCAGACATGAATATTCTACTAAATGTTTGTGGTAAGTCAAAACAGGAATTGTTCGCGACGGAGTAAAAAGTAGAGGCGATTGGATGCCATCAGAACATGGTTTATGGGACAGGGTGTGTAAGAACCTTAACGAATCATACTAACAACATCCTTGATGATAGGCAATCTTATTACTAGGTTACATTTCTTTCATCAATAATCTATTAATAAAGTTCAATAGCTTATTTTCTTTGGGTAACACCTGGTTCTTGTCAAATATTGCAATAGCTCCAATTTGCGATTCTTTTGTGAGAATATCCTTGTACTCTAAATGAATATGTCCCTGCTGGGGATGTTCTATTAGGTCTTGGCAATAGCCTTGTAGTGCTCTAAGTCCTTCTTCAGTTCCATAAATACATATAACGTTGTTTTCAAAACGTAGTTCAAGATCATTTTTAGAAAAATCAGGACACCGAAATTCTTCTGACATAATTAATACCTTCCTTATTTGTAAATAACATATTAAAAAAACAATTGTTCTTCAATCGAAGAACACGAGCAGTACGACCGGACAAGGATATTCTATCAAATGTTTGTATGAAGTCAAACCAGGAATTATTCACGACGGAAGAAAAAATGGAGATGAGGGGAATCGAACCTCTGCCCTAAATATTCTTATAAATATCCCAGTTTTTTTACCCAGCAACGGCGTTGAGCCATGCTTGCGCGATAAAGGCGTGGCCCGCAACGGTAGGATGCACACCGTCCGCAGCCCAGTACTCCGGCGGTTGTTTCGTAATAGCATCCCTAAACATTTTATCAAGCGGTATATGAACATCCGCGAACTCTTTTGCGAGTTTATTCACGATCTGGATCTTAGGGTCAAGATCTTCATGTAAATGCATAATTTTTGGTACATCCGAGAGAAACGGGTTGAGGATAACAATCTTAGTCCCCGGCAACTCTTTTTTTACCCGGGTAAGAATTACGCGGTATTCCGACTCAAACACATTATCTGCAGTTAACGCGTTTTTTGTATACCGGTGCCACGAGTTGTTAACCCCTATCATGATTGACACTAAGTTTGGTTTTATAGCGATACAATCTGCATCCCACCGCGCAACTAGGTCGCAAGTACGGTTTCCGCTGATCCCGCGGTTGATAAACTTGAGGTTAAGCTCGGGACTTTTTGCGAGCATCCACCCTGCGGTAATCATTGCATACCCATGCCCGAGAGCAGCAGGATTATCTTTCTGCCGGCCCGCGTCAGTGATACTATCCCCCTGGAAAAGAATAACATCGTTTTTGTTGATTAAATTAGTTCCCATTTTTTTATACACCTTTCTTTAAGGAAATACTAAAGTTTTATTATACAACTTTTTTTTACGCAGTAAATTCGCACCTGACTCTCTTTTTAAAGAGATTTTGTATAATTGTAATAGTTAGGCATTTATATAGTTTAGAAGTAATGGAGGAACAATTTTTTTATGAGTACCGTATTAGCGATTAACGGCGGGCAAAAGGCCAGGACAAAACCGTTCCCGGCACGCAAACCTTATGGTGAAGAAGAAATTAAGCTCGTAACCGAAGCGATTAATTCACAGAACCTATTTCGCTGGGGCGGCAAAAAAGTATCTGAGTTTGAGAAACGTTTTTGTGAACTTTACGGTATGCAATACTCCGTAGCGTCAACTTCAGGTAGTTCAGCAATTCATCTCGCGGTTGCTGCAATTAATCCTAACCCAGGCGATGAAATCATTACCGCACCGGTAACCGATATGGGAACTATACTCGGTATTTTAATGCAGAACGCAATCCCCGTCTTTGCTGATGTTGACCCTGAAAATTATATTATGGACCCTAAAAGTATTGAAAGTAAAATTACTAAACGCACAAAAGCTATACTTGTGGTGCACCTTTTTGGCAACCCCGCTGACATGGACGCGATTATGTCAATCAGTAAGAAACATAACGTCCCAGTGATCGAAGATAGCTGCCAGGCATATATGACGTATTATAAAGACAAGTTAGTAGGTACAATCGGCGATATTGGCTGTTTCTCGATGCAACAATCAAAACATGCAACTGCCGGTGATGGAGGGATTACCATAACGAATAACGAAAAGTATTTTGACCATATGCAGTTATTTATGGATAAAGGTTGGGCACGGAAAGGGTATGGTGTCCGCGCATACCATTTCCTCGGTGTGAACTACCGTATGAACGAACTCACCGGTGCGGTAGCAGTTGCGCAGCTTGATAAAGTAGAAACTGTGGTTAAGTCCCGCCGCGCAATTGGTGACGGTATTACACAGCTGATAAAAGACGTGAAAGGCGTACAAGCACTTAAAGTATACCCCGGCGGTAAACCTTCCTACTGGCTTTACGGCCTAAAATCGTTGAACCATCCAGCGGAAACATTTGCGAAAGCATTAACCGCGGAAGGCGTTAGTGCTGGAGCAGGATATATCGGTAAACCAATATATATCTGTAGTGAAGCTATGCACAGTAAAGCTACTTACGGGACGTCACATTGCCCATTTGACTGCCAGCATACTGACGCTAAGATTGAGTATAAAGAAGGTTTATGCCCTGTATGTGAGAAAGAACTAGATAATCTTGTTTGTATAGGGATTAATGAGGACTACTCGCAGAACGATGGTAAGGATATTGCTACAGCTATACAGAAGGTTGCTGAGAATTTGTAATACAATACAAGGGTACGAAACTTTTTCTCGCTCCAGACTTGTATAGAATAGGATATATAGTTATGGAAATTATTGATATTAACACAATCTTCGGGGTATCACCAAGAAAAGAACAGGACGTGTCGTTTCCACAGTTACAAAAGGTTTTGGATAAACACAATATCACGCGCGCATGCGCATTATCATGGAAAGGCGTATATTACGATTACGAACTTGGTAATGAGGAAACACTATCAACCACAAAACTTGACCCAAGGATAATACCCATCGCGACAATAGACCCACGCAGGTTCTATGGCGATACACACGGCAAACTGGCGGATAGTATAGTATCCTCAGGGTTTAAGGCATTACGTTTATTCCCTGATATACAAGGATGGCCATTAACCTATGCACCGTTTTATCAAATAGTAAATACCATAATTATGAACACTCGTTTACCGCTGATACTTCCCACCCCGCGGTTAGGATTCATTACTGACTGCGTTGAAATCCTAGAACAAAACATCACACCGTGCGTACCTCTGGTATTCACCGGGATAAACTACGCGTTCCTCTCAGAAGCGCTGGTAGTAATGAAAACTCATAAGAACGTTAATATTGACACTTCGTTATTTGACACACCTGACGGATACGAATTAATAAACAAAGAAGGGTGTGTGTCACAAATAATGTTGGGGACAGGATCTCCGGCAAACTACTTTCTCCCGGCTTATGAATCGGTAATGCGTTCAACACTTGATGACAAGGAAAAATCATTAATTTTTGCGGGGAATGCTGTAAGGATACTTGATATATGACTAACAAACCCTGCCGGATAATTGACGTTCACGCGCATTACGGCAAATGGTTTTTCCCAATATATTCCGATACCCCTGACAATATCTTTGAGATAATGAACCGTAACAGTATCGATAAAATAGTCCTATCTTCAACTCAAGCAATCGTTTACAACATGGTTGCCGGCAACGCGGAACTCGCTGAGATATTGGACAAACACTCCGGGTTCTACGGTTATATTTTTCTCAACCCCAACTACATTGACCTGTCGTTCAAAGAACTAGAAAAGTATATGGGTAACCACAAAAAGGTTTTGGGGTTAAAACTTTATAGCGAAGGGTATATTGCTCAACCACTGAACTGTGACGGGCACAAAAAGTTTTTAACTGAAACACAAACACGTTTCCCCGGTACACCGGTATTGTTCCACTGTTATTCCGCAACGGCTGCGATGCAGCTTGCTGGTGTGGCGAAACAGTTTCCGAACCTCAACTTTTTGATGGGGCACATGGGCGGTGCGCAGTGGCGCTCGGCAGTAGATTGCAGTATTGGTATACCAAACCTGTACCTCGAGATATGTTCCGGCAACTTTGACCGCGGTAAACTTGAGTATGCGGTTAGTAAAGTCGGGGCGGGCCATATTCTTTATGGCAGTGATGTTACATTGATCAACCCCGCACAAATGGTTGGAATGGTACTCGACGCGGAAATCAGCGAAAATGACCGCAACTTAATCTTCAGCAAAAACGCAACGCAATTATTCAGATTTTAATAAACCCTGCGAACGTTTTTGTGAACGCTTTCAATTCCGACGCTGCGTCGGAATTATAGAGTGAACAAAATGTTTGCAGGGTTTAGTATTTTCCCAGTTCTAACGCGGTATTGATGAACGTAATATAGTTTTCTTCGGCCTTTTTCGCAAGCGGCGAATTTATCGGTGCAGCAGTAGGCATAATAACGTATCCCCCGCCGGCTTTCGCGCTGTCCATACATTTTTTAACGATCTCCACGATTTCGGTAGTATTGCATTGCTCGAGAAACTTTAGTTGTATATTCCCGAATATACACAGCTTATCCCCCGCCCGTTTTTTTAGGTCAGCAAGTTCTATATCCCCGTCGGGCGGCGCTTCACACGGGTCAATCGCATCCGCACCGGTTGCGACAATCATATCCAGAACTTTCCCAATTTTCCCGTGGCTATGCACCCTAACTTTCCCGCCCTTTGAATGCACTAGTTCTGTCATCTCACGGACATACGGGACAACAAAACGGTCAAACATCGCAGGCGGTAAGTACGGCGGTGTAGCGTACTCTGGCCCGCAGATACGGTAAAGATCTGCCACCCCAACGGAAAGCATATTCTTAAGGTTCTGCATAACACGTTCATGCAATATTTTCACGCATTTCTCAAAATGAGCGGTTTCCATCATTGCCCACAGCGTAAACTCACCGAACTCCATTAACTGCGCGGCAATCACCATAGGGTCTGCCAACGACGGCATCACGATTCCGTGGTCACCAAGTTCAGTCTTTACTCTTTGGAAATCAGTAAAGTTATAGGTTACAGGCTCATAGGGTAATGCCAGCATTTTATCAACATCCTCCGGTGTTTTACACCAGTGTTCAGTTACCCAGTTGGTATGGACATTATCAATCCGTTTAGTGATTTGTGTCAAAATACCAGCCGGTGTTTCAAGAACAGACTTAGTTATCCACGCATTATCTTCCCGTGTACGTTCAGTCTTGATATTTGGCTTATACGCAGAACACGCAAGCCGCTGTGTTGAATTCGGGTCCCACATAACAACGCAATCAGTTTTCTCGCGGATAACATCCATTAACCGTTTATATGACGTGTCATTATTCTCCCACGCTTTTGAATTATACCCCACAAGTTCGTAAGTGGATACCGGCACACGGTCGGGAACTTTATGCTCAATCACCGTTAATAACCGTTCTCTAGACGACATTACTGCCATATACTTCATACCTCTCAATCCCGTTAACTGTTTATCATTGATGTTTATTATATTATTTTTTATAATCTTAAAAACGTGAATAATTTAAAGTTTTGAATTATAGATCATGGAGGAGTTTATAGAATGAACGCGCGTGAACGGTTTAACAAAGTTATGCACTGGCAGAAAGCTGACCGCGTACCTAACATGGACTTCGGGTACTGGAACGAAACTATTCCTATCTGGCATACACAAGGGTTACCCAAGGAAATTAAGAACGCAGTACAACTAGAAAAACACCTTAAACTCGAAGGTATGGACAGTATCCCAACGATATCGCTACGCAACGCTTTTTTACCGGGCTTCAAACGCGAAGTTCTGGAAGATAAGGGCGACCACCAGATAATTATTGACGGTAACGGCGTTATCTGCGAAATCTCAAAAACCGCGGTCTCAATCCCGAAATATATCAAATATTCATTAGAAACCCGTGAGGATTGGGATAAGATTAAGAAAGAAAAACTTGACCCGCTCGTTAAGGGACGGGTATTACCGAAAGAACAATGGAAGAAGTTGGTTGACACTGCACATGCCGAAGGTATGCCTGTGCGGGTAAGTGTGGGTTCGTTATACGGCTGGCTGCGTAACTGGATGGGTGTAGAAAACTTTTCGATTGCAATGATGACTGACAAAGACTGGGTTGAAGACATGATGGAACATTTGACACAAATGACATTATACATGATCGACCAAACATTGCCGGGGTTGGAGGTAGACTTTGCTGCGTGGTGGGAAGACATGGCCTATAACCACGGCCCGTTGTGCTCACCGAAACTGTTTGAAGAACTCATGGTCCCGCGGTATAAACGTATTACGGATAAACTAAAAACTTACGGTATTGACGTCAACGTATTAGACTGCGATGGATGCATATACGAACTCGTCCCTGGCTGGCTGGAGAGCGGGATCAACTGTATGTTCCCCATAGAAGCCGCATGGACTGACCCGCTGGAACTACGTAAACGCTGGGGTAAAAAAGCTTTGTTAATCGGCGGAGTCAATAAACTCGAACTTGCAAAAGGTAAGGCTGCGATTGATGCGGAACTTGCAAAACTAAAACCGTTGATTGACGATGGCGGGTATATCCCCACAGTTGACCACAGGGTACCCCCGGATGTTAGCTACGAAAACTATTTGTATTATATTGAACAAAAACTCAAAATATTATAGTTTTCAATAATAAAGGAAAAACATTAAGTGGATAATAAAGTTACTATCCGATCGATCATAATTAGTTTAATCGGCGTATTCATAAGCGTACTATGGATCCGTTCATCTGAAGTACTAGCTACCCGCTGTCAAATAACAGAATCCGTAGTCCCGATCACCGCGATGACAATGATCATGTTTTTAGTGTTACTCAATCCTATACTCCAGTTCATAGGCAAAAAATTTAGCTTGCCTGCAAATGAACTTGTTTTGATATACACATTTATAACCATTGGGTCAGTGATGTCCGGTATAGGAATAACCCAAGCATTTCTCCCGTACCTCGTCGTACCTTTTTACTACGCTGAACCAACAAATAAATTTGCTGAGATGCAGCAATACCTACCCTCATGGCTTGGCCCGCGTGACCCGGAAACTATCCGCGGTTTTTTTGAAGGTTCCTTCAACGGCATAGTTCCATGGGAACACTGGGTTGGGCCTTTAGCGTTTTGGTTACTTTTTTTTGTTCTCTTCTGGTGGGTTGCTACGTGTATATGGGCAGTTATGCGTAAACAATGGGCAGAAACTGAACACCTGGGGTTTCCGTTGATAAACATTCCCTACAGTATCATCACCGAAAAATCAATTGAAGGAAAAGATGATACCGCCGTACCGTTTTTTAAAAATAAACTTATGTGGGCAGGTTTTGCAATCGCTGGATTGTACCAGTTAACTAACATGCTAAACGCGATTGACCCAACGATACCGTGTATTGGCTGGTCATACTCGTTCAATAAAATTTTAACAGAATTCCCGTGGAAAAACATTGCTAATACAACAATATACTACCGCCCTGAACTGGTAGGGCTTGGATACCTTATTCCTGCGGAAATACTTTTATCAATCGTTATCTTTTACTGGATTGAAAACTTTTTGTGTGTCTTTGGATATGCCATGCATATCGCAACACCAGGATTTCCACATAATCTTCAACAATCACTCGGCGGTTATCTTGCATTAATCGTGATGATAATCTGGATCTCCCGCCGGCATCTTAAAATAGCCCTGAAAAAAGCTATCTTTAACACTCCCGAGATTGATGATAGTAAAGAACCGCTTCCCTACCGCATAGCAGTCTTCGGCGGAATTGCAGGGTTTATAGCAATAATACTTTTTTGCGCAGCAGCCGGTATTGCGTGGTGGGTTGCAACCGGGTTTTTCTTACTGATCTTTGGTACACTTTTCATATACGGCCGTATCCGTGCGGAAACCGGTATACCCTCGCAATGGATTTATCCCCACACAATTATCCGGCAAAGCCCGTTTTATGTATTTGGCATTGACGCTTTCAAGATCGGGGGTACACTCCAAACACTCTCAGCATTGCCAATGTTTTTTTTCCTAGCAAACGGCGGGTTTTTTACGCAGTCTACGGTTTACCAGCTTGAAAGTTATCAATTAGCCGATAAAACAGGGTTTTCAAAACGTATAATGACCTGGGTAGGAATCTCTGCTATGCTCATAGGTTTAATCCTTGCATTCTGGATCTACCTCTCAACGTATTATCAATACGGATTGAACACGCTTGCGAACCAGCGATTGGCATACTGCCTTACGTCATATACCGAAATATCCAAAATGCTGCAATTACCGTCATCAAATAATCCTTTACTTATAACATGGACAGTCATAGGATTTATTATTACCCTGATACTATCCTTTATACGGCAATATGTATCCTCCGGGTTTATACTAAACCCAATAGGCTATGTTGTTGCTACGACATACGGGTATAATCTATGGTCCGCGTTCTTTGCAGCATGGATTGCAAAGGTACTCATTATGCGGATGGGCGGGATAAAATTATACCGCAAATTCATACCCTTTTTTCTGGGATTAGCAATCGGCACATTTTTCTTAACCGGCGTGTTATGGCCGATTATAGCCGCATTTTTTAAAGGCGTAAGATACCACGTGTGGTTTGTGTAATCACTAAATACTACTTGTTTAATAAAGAAAATAATTGGGATAATAGGTTATATGGAATTAATCGCAAATTGGCTTTGGAATCATGACAACAACCCGGCTAATACGTGGATGTGTTTCCGTAAAAGTTTTGTTATCAACAATCCATCCCAGGATTTAGAAGCCGCTGTTTCAGTTGATTCTAAATACTGGTTATGGATTAACGGTAAACTAGTAGTATTCGAAGGCGGCTTAAACCGCGGCCCCGAACCCGGAGCCGGGTATTTTGATACTATTAACATTGGAAAATATCTTGTAAACGGCAGAAATACCATTGCTGCGCTTGTCTGGTACTGGGGCAACTCCGGACGTAATAACGTTGACAGCGGCCAAGGCGGTTTTTTGTTTCAAACAAAATCCCCCAGGTTGGCACTGATCAGCGATAATACCTGGAAAACAAAAGTTCATCCTGGATATTACCCAACCGCAGAACCCAATCCATCATATTTATACGGAGGACACAATCTAGGTTTTGATGCAAGGCAGGATATCCCGGGTTGGCATAAACCCGTGTATGACGATACCGGCTGGGAAAATGCTACTGAAAAAGGAAAAGCCGGAATCAAACCCTGGGGCAACTTATCACCGAGACCTATACCATTATGGAAAGATTATGGATTAAAAAAATATTGTAAAACCTTCACAAAAAAAACAGGCAATAAACTCGTAGTAGAAGCCGACCTCCCCTATGCAGCACATATAACCCCTTTTTTTAGAATAAAATCAAAAACAGGCGGTTTATCCATAGATATCCGCACTGACCGGTATGAAGTCCATGGCGGCCCTGGTGATGACAAAAATGTTTATAAATCACACAGGGTTGAATATCTAACAAAACCCGGCATCCAGGAATTTGAAGCTTACGACTGGCTATTTGGAGAAAAAGTAATATTTACCTTCCCCGATGAAGTTGAAATCCTTAACTTAAAATTCAGGGAGACAGGTTATAACGTTGATTTTGAAGGAAGGTTCAACTGTAACGACAAATTTATCAATAAACTTTATGATAAATGCAGCAGAACCTTATATATTTGTATGCGCGACAATTATATGGATTGTCCTGACAGGGAACGAGGACAATGGATTGGTGATGTGAGCTCACAAATTCCCCAAACATTTTATGCGCTTGGACGTCCCGCGGACTTACTTACAAAAAAAGCGATCCACGATTTTATCAACTGGAAAAACGGCGATATCCTCAGGGGAAACATCCCGGGCACTAAGTGCAGTGAATTACCTTCGCAATCACTTAATGCTATCAGCGAGATTGGCATGATAATGACATATTACCTGCACAGCGGAGATAAAAGTGTTTTAGTTTATGCGTATGAATCAATTAAAAAGTATATCCTTTTATGGAAACTAAACGCTGATGGTTCAGTTATCCCCAGAAACGGCAACTGGGCATGGTTTGACCACGGGATCAACGTTGACCGCCCTGTACTAGAGAATGCATGGTATCTTTCAGCACTAAAATCTGCGAATACAATTGCGGAATTAACCGGTAATAGATCGGATTGCAGGATTTATGGTGACAGGATATCTGTTATACAAAACAATTTTGATAAACTGTATTGGAAAGATGATGGTTACCGTTCCGGTGAATCAAACGATGACCGCGCAAATGCGCTAGCAGTATTATCAGGGTTAGTTGATAAAAGCAAATATGAACACATTCTAAAAATATTTTTGGAAGTAAACAATTCAACGCCCTATATGGAAGGCTATGTCCTGGAAGCAATGTTCAAAATGGGATACGGTAAACATGCACTAACAAGAATGCGTGAGAGATATGGTAAACTTGTAAAAAACTCAAACACAACTTTGTGGGAAGACTTTTTTGTTCTCGGAACAAAAAACCATGCATGGTCCGGTGCGCCTTTAACTATCATCAGTAAATATATCGCCGGTATATTCCCGGCAACACCCGGATATGAAACTTTTTATGTATTACCCCAACTTTTTGACTTAAAATCGTTGAGTATAAAAGTTCCTTCTGTAAAAGGTGATATTGAAGTAGAAATCATAAATAATACTTCAAAATATTCAATGAAATTAACATCTCCCGTAGGTACAAAAGCAATAGTCGGGATTCCCAAAAACCTTTCACCAAAAATACGCGGGCAAATAAAAATTAACGGTTCCGTTGTATCGAAAAAAGGAATAGTTGATGAGGACAACGGGTATGTTATGTTTACAATACCTTCCGGAAAGCACATTATTTCTCAACAATAAATAAAATATTTTTTAGTAAAGGAATAAAAGACACATGAAAACCGGTATCACATTAAGAGCGTTATTGATCAGTTTTGTTTCTGTAATCCTTGGTTCATTATGGACCCGGCAATCAGAACTACTTTCCGCTACCTGTGCAATCTCAGAATCTGTCCCAACAATGCACGGTATGGCAATCCTCATATTTTTGGCAGTACTCTACCCGGTTATCAATATGGTTGGTAAAAAATACAACTTTTCCCGTGGCGAACTCATAACGATATACATTTTTACAACCATTGGCTGTGTGATGGCCGGCACGGGTATCATACAGGCACTACTTCCCTACCTAGCGGTTCCGCGCTACTTCGCGACACCGGATAACGGTTTTTTGGATATAATTGACAAACTACCCTCATGGCTTAGCCTACAGGATATGGATGTAATAAATCAGTTTTTTGAAGGCAGCCCCGGCGGAGCGGTACCGTGGAAACACTGGATCAAACCATTATCTTTATGGCTACTTTTTTTTGTGGTTTACTGGTGGGTAATAATGTGCGTATGGATAATATTAAGAAAACAATGGGTTGAGAATGAACGTTTAACTTTCCCTCTGACAACAATACCGTTATACCTTACCGACGCAGCGGCAACACCGGAGCAAGGACTTGACCCCGATAAAACCCCGCCGTTTTTAAAAAACCCGTTAATGTGGATAGGATTTTGTTTTGCCGGCGGGTACCAAATACTATTAATGCTTCACGCGGTAAACCCCGACTTCCCGGCAGTAGTATACTCTTACCCGATGGGAAAATTTTTTACGGAATACCCCCTGAAATCAATATCTTCCACAGCAATGATTTTTAAATGGGATATTGTTGGACTGGGATACCTTATCTCAACGGAAATACTTTTTTCAGTATGGTTTTTTTACTGGGTTAACAACATCCTTACCGTAATACTTACCGCTACAGGTTCAGTTGCCGGGGGTAAAGTTTTCCCGGAAGCACAGGCAATCGGCGGAAATATCGCGATGGTACTCATAATTTTGTATGTCTCAAGAAAACACCTCGCAGCTGTACTAAAGAACGTGTTCACAAAAACAAAAGCTATTGACGATACCACTGAACCATTCACTTATCGCATAGCAGTCTTAGGCGGGCTTACAGGGTTTATAGCGTTAATCCTTTTTTGCGCTGCTGCGGGTATGCCATTATGGCTCTCCGCGTGTTTCTTCGGGTTTATCCTATGTTTTGTCATAGTATACGGCCGTATCCGTGCGGAAACCGGTACTCCAGCAGTATGGTTATTTTTGCACTCACAGATAAAGTACGCGCCAATTGATACGTTTGGTTCCGCATTTTTTATCCCCGGCGGGGATATCCAAGGCGTTAGTGTAATGACAAACTTTCATTTTCTTATCCACGGCGGGTTCCTAAATCAAGCTTCAATTTACCAGCTTGAAGCTTTCCAGTTAGGCGATAAAGCCGGCGGTATCTCAAGAAAAGGTATAGCGTTACTCGGGTTAGGCGCTGTAGCGTTTGGTTTTATCGTTGGGGTAATGATGTACCTCCCCACAGCGTATGAGTTCGGTGCGCAGCATCTTGCAAACTTTTCCGGGCGTATCGACAATATCCGTGTAGGTTATTGTTTACAAGCATGGAACGATACCGCTGCGTATATCAAAACCCCGTTACCGCCAAAGACAGGTCAAATCACAGCGGAAGCCGCAGGGTTTATCACTACGCTTAGTTTATTCGGGATCCGTAATTTTCTTATGATAAACATCCCGTTGAACCCGTTAGGCTATATCCTCGCAGCGACACGGGGATACTTTTACTGGTGGGCATTTTTTCTTGCATGGCTCGCGAAACTAATAATTCTGCGGATAGGCGGTGTACAACTTTACCGCAAACTTATCCCGATGTTTATCGGTATGGTGATAGGATACTACTTCTTCAGCGGTATCGTGTGGAGTATAGTCTCAAGCCTATTACCAGCATTACGGATAACCATAGGATTCTAGGCATAGAAACAACGGATGTTATACTCGCTCAATAATCGTTTCACAGACGATTAGAAAACATCTCAACTTATTTCACAACCGCTAGTTTCCCGGTTTTCACGTTTGCAGCGTTGTCCGGATTTGTGATTCTGTAAATATACACCCCGCTGGCAACCGTACCGCCTGACGTATTAGCCATGTCCCACTGGTATTTCCCCGCAGTTTCGACGGTCTGGTCGAACACAAGCTCGCCGGTAACAGTGAATATCATGATCCTCGCTTTTGCAGTTAGGTAGTCGAATGTAATACCGTTAACTCCAAGCCCGAGGTTATACGGGTTCGGATAAACCCTTGTTTTTGCCAAATCGTTCTCCGGCATTTTCGTGCCTATAACTGTATAGACCGAGAAATGGTTTACAGCTACGTGCACAATATTCAACGTTTCGTCTACGTCACCGCCAACGAGTTCCCACGCGCTGTTTGCTTCGTTAAGCAAGTACACTTTCAACGACTTTTCTTTCAACAGCGGCGTGGTGTTATCCACAAACCCGTCGTTGTTGACGTCAAGATACGGGATTGACAACGTGACAGTTTGCGCAAAGTTTCCGCTGACCTTACTGCCTGCCAGGTCGTACATATTTAACTCAACAACGTTCGACACAATTTGTTTATCCGTTAAAATAACATCCAGTTTTTGGATAGCATCCGCGATTTTTTGTTTTACTTCCGGATTTGTAGGCGCTAGTTCCGCGTTTTGGTTAATTGCTACGTACACAGGCTTATCAACCGTCCCCTGAGGGACCTCGACCCGGATTTCGAGCTGGCTGCCGTTAACGGTAAACGTTTTTGTTTCCGTAGCAGCTACTGTTGGCACCATCACCGTTTGTTCCAACGGTATAGTAACAACATTCGCAACAACTGCGCTATCGATAGACAACACATAATCCGCATTGTAATACCATAGCGCTACCGTGTATGTTGTTCCGGGCAATAATCCTGTGACAACCGATGTTGTACATTCGACTTTGTCCGCCACGATTGCCCACACGGCGTTGTCAGAAGATATACCAACTTTAAACGCTGTGGCACGCCCTGCCGGCCATGCAAGCCCGAGCACGTGCTGAGCAGTAGAAACAACAGTTACCGACGATGGAGTGTTTACATACGTGAAAACACTCACCACCGGCACTGCGCTGCTGCCAACAACATTGTACGCTTCGACGTACCGCGCTGACTGCTGGTTATCCAACAACCCGGTTTCCACATATTCCGACGTACTTGCGGGCAGCACCGCTACGATCCCGCCGGTAGAAGATTTTATGTAGAATCCCGATATATACGTTGTACCAGATTCCCATGACCACTTTACGCAGTCCGAGCTCAGCACGATACCCTTGAACGCCACCGGCGCAGGCGGAACAGTGGTGTTATCCAAAACCACGCCGTCGCTTACTACCGCAATACTTAACCCTGCGTTGTTCACAACTTTAATTTTTGTGTAGTACGTTCGCCCGTACTCAAGCGCAGATGAAACTACTGCAGTACTCAACTGCACCCCGACGCTGGACCATTCCAACACATTGTTTACCGAGTTTTCACCTTCCGCAGTACTAATTGCGACAAGATATTCCTTAATCCCGCTTTCGGGTTCGCTCGCTGCCGTCCAGTTAATACACAATGTCCCGGACGATAACTGTATATCAACATCAGTACTAATACCGTCGTTAACACTACCGTTAATTACAGGCGTGGTTGTATCCACCATAATACCGTCGCTATTCCCGCTGTAACTACTGAAAAGCCCGGCATTATTCATCGCACAAACTTTTGCGTAATACACAGTTCCCGACTGTAACGTTAATCCGGACAACAACGTCCACGTATTATTACCAACATCGTAATTATTGTAGACACTTGTACCACCGGAGAACGTGCCAACGCATATCAAATATTTGGTTAGCCCGGTTTCTGTATCCGCAGAACCTGTCCACACGAACACGACCTGAGTATTGTCTATCGTATAAACCCCGGTATCCGCCGGTGTACCAGGCGCTGTTGGCGGGGTTGTGTCGTTAAGGAAATAAGTTGCTGTCACCCAGGGAGACCAGTTCCCGTCAGTTTCGTCCTGTCCGCTGAGCCAATAGTAGTACGTAACGTTATACGCAATACCAGTAACATTAACACTCTGTGTGCTACCTGCGGCGTAAGAAGTCGTAACTGCTACGCTGTACTCCGCAGTATCATACGTTGCGCCAACGGTAGAAGACATCCTGATTCGCCATTTACCGTTAACGACATCTCCTGTGCTGCTGTTATCACCACCAGCTAACCACTGCAACCGTACAAGAATACCCGACGACGCTGTGAACCCGGACGGCGTACCCGGCAAAACAGTATCCCTTGCCTGCGCGTAACACGTTGCGGATTCTGAAATATCAGACCAATTCCCGCGTTCGTCGGAATACCACACTTTTACGTAATACGTTGCACCGGCAGTTAATGTACTAAACCTGTGAAATACCTGTGTACCGGGAGATACGCTTGAAGTAGAAACCACGACCTGAGCAGCAGCCGTCGCCCAATTGACTGTGTATGACGAATATTGTACCGCCAATTGCGCTCCAGGTTCGAGAATACCAGACATCCCGTTATCGCCAGGCGTTATCCACGACAAATCCAGGATTCCAACATCAGCACCGGGTATCGCAACGATTTCAGTCAACGCTGCCGGCGGCATAACGTCGTATTCCGCAACTACCGATACAGCGGTGTCGTAACTTGACTCCAGATGCCCTGCTGCATCGTTGTACGCCAACACTTTATAATAATACCTTGTACCAGTATCTAACCCGGTATCGTTATATGTTGTAGAAGTAAGATTTGTCGCGTAAGACGCTAATACTGTCGAATCAACAAAACCATTGGTTGACCGCGATATCCCCCATCTTGTCCCTGTAGGATTAGAATTTATTGACCATGTGACTGTAATTGAAGTGTTTTGCACATCGCTGAACCCAGTGTTTACCGGCGGGTTTGCCAAAGTATACATAACCGCAGGCGTTCCAGCGATTCCGCCGCCATAGTTGTACACGTACGAATCGCGCGTGTATGCTTTATTCGGCGATAGGCCGGTTTCAGTCCAGTAGGTAGTATTGCTTCCCAATTCAGCAACAATGCCGGACGTACTTGTGCGGACAATATACCCGTTCTCAGTCGCCGAGTTATCAGTCCATGACCACAAAATACTTGTCCCGGAAATCGCAGTGCCGTTCATGTCCGTAGGTGTTGCAGGCAGCGTTGTTTTTGCCGTACTCGATGACACATTGGATATTCCGGACCAGTTCCCTATTTCGTCGCCAATCCAAAGCGTTACGTAATACACAACGTTTTCAGTTAATCCCGCAACAACTTTTGATTGCCAAGCACCGGCGACAATATTGGACGTAATTACCACCTGTGCATTATTCATATCCCATACCGGAGTATAAGTAGCGTACTGTATTTTATACTGTGCGTTAGACAAGTCGCCTGCAGTACCGTTTTCGCCGGTGGCGGTCCAGGTAAGTTTGAGCTGCGCTGCAGTATCACCGGGCACTGCGGTTAAATCAGTCACTGCGTTTGGCGCGGTGTTCAATCCGTTAGACGGCGTTGCGGATACAGGCGAATTATTTCCTGCAGCTGCGCCGGTAGAGTTAAACGATTTTACACGATAGTAATATTGTGTACCGTTAACCAACCCGGAATCCGTGAACGACGTACTCGTAAAGTTATCGTTATACGACTTGACGGTTGTATTGGACGCCACAAAATTATCGGTTGACCGTTCAATACCCCAGCGGGTAGTACCGGAATTACCGTTGGCGGACCAGGTAACGCATACTGAATGGCTGCTGAGCGCAACCGCGCTGATATCTGTCGGAGGCAACGACAACGTATATGTTGTGACAACGGCAGTATAAGCAACACCTCCGGTATTTACAACTGCAACATACACTGAGTATGGATTGTTCGGCGACAATAACACTTGTGTATATGACTGTGTGTTTGGCACAAGAGTTGACTCGTTAGCTTCAAGCTGATAACTTGCTCCTGCTGTGGTTGAAGCATACAACCGGTACCCTGTTTCATTTGACGCGTTGTCAACCCACGACCAGGTAATGCTGCTGGAATACACAGCTGATGTACCAACCAACTTCGGCATTTGCGCTTTACTCCTCGGCGTACCGGCAACAGGGCTCGCTAACCCCGAGTTTGACCATACAGCAAGTTTTAGATCGCTTGACGTAGCGTCGAAATATGCGATATATACCGTTCCGCTATTATTTGTCGCCACTGACATAGGATAAACCGTTCCCGCTCTTGTTTGAGCATCAATACAACCGTTTATCCAGTTCGTGCCGTTCCAACGGGAATACATCAAGTTTTCGTCGGTAGCATCAACATACTCGCTGTACGCAATAACCGGATTAGCGTTACCGTCGAGTGAGATAGCATTGTACTTCCCAACATCGCCGTTTGTATATACCGGGTTCACCACCCATGCGCTGTTTGAATATTTCGCGTAGTACAAATCTTTCCCAGTTTCCTGACGTAAAGATACGTGAAGGTTACGCTCGCCATCCATCGCCAACGAGCTGGCATAATTAATTTCTGTTTCCGCGCCGTACACGGTTTCTGTTGTCCATACACTATTATTGTATCGCGCAACCATCAGGTTGTATTCAGGATTTGTCACTAAATAAGATATGTATGCTTTGCCGGTATCATCAATCGCGAGGTTACAATACTGCCCCCGGGTTGTGGTGCCAACACTGTCTACCGTTGATGTTGACCACGCCGTACCGGACCACCGCGCAAATTTTAAGTTTGACACCAATGAATCCGCGTACGCAATATTAGGATACCCCGCGGGATCCACTATTATTGACGAAAAATTGGCGTACGTAGTGACGACCGAAGTTGACCAATTAACGCCATTGAAATTTGCGTAGAACAAGTTAGAATTTTTCGTGAATGTTATATGCGGCAAATCATTACCGTCTAACGCGAGAGAAACATAAGTATCGTCTCCGTTTTCAGACGTTATATCAACATTAGTTGACACCCAAACACTGCCGGTCCATTTCGTATACTTCACTTTTAACGGATTCCCAGCGGAATACGCGATATGCGGATACCCGTTGCTGTCAACTGCAACAACCGGATACGCGCCGGTATAACCGTCAGAATCCAGTATTTCGTACGAAAATGGCGACGGCGTAAAAGTAATAGAATCAGAAACAACAGAATAATTCCCAAGTTCGTCATACGCCCATATACGGAACCAGTTAGTAGTTTCCGCAACTAAACCGGTGACAAGAATGTACACTCTTTGCCCCGGCGCAATACCGGAAGTGGACACAACAACCTGCGCGTTTTCGGACACCCACGACGTCACGGATACCGTAGAATACTGGATTTTGTATCCCGACCCTGCAACAAAAGTTGACGTATAAACATTATCGCCTGGAGTGACCCAGCTCAGGTACGCGCTGTTGGGAATCCCAACAATTGAGGACTGTAACCCCGTAACTTGTCCCGGGGCGGTAACATCTACTTGCGCCCACGAAGTGGTACCGTTAGAAATTACAGAAATATTATTCATAGCATCAACGGACCAT
>JBBAAG010000034.1 GCA_041658405.1 Elusimicrobiota bacterium | reverse complement strand
ATTACAACACAGATTACCCACATTCGTCGCTTGGGTATATGACACCGGTAGAGTTTGAGAATAGGCAAAAGAACGAGGCTTTGATTTCTACTAATTTATATGCTTGACTTAATGGGGGGCATTACAGGCAAAAAAACTGTACAGTCTAGTGTTTTGTCCGGTTTAATGCTTTCCACAAAATCCTTTTAACTCAACCACCATTATATGTTATACATCAAGACATTATTGCTATCAATTTTGGCTTTAGCACAAATATCCTTAAACGTTGTTTTATCAACTATTTCATTAATCGCATCTTTTACTTCTACCCACATGCTGCGAAACGGACAAAGATGTTCGTCTGAACATTTGGCATAACCTGAACTACTCACGCAAGTTATGGGCGAAGTCGGCCCTTCCATCAACCGCACGATTTCGCCGATGGTAATTTGTTCTGGCAGTTTTGTTAATAAGTATCCACCTGCGGGACCGCGTTTGCTTTGTACATACCCGGCGCCTTTAAGAGTTAACAATATTTGTTCAAGATACTTCAGTGGTATATCTTGGCGTTTAGCAATGTCACGCGCCAATACAACTCCCTGTCCATAATGTAAAGAGAGGTCCAGAATAGTTTTTAACGCGTAATCGCCTTTAAATGAAATCTTCATCTTACTTTACCCGTCATTTCGGTAATCACAATTATTAAACATTAAACAAACAAAACCGGTTTACGTCAACACAAAGTTATTTTACACGAACAAGCTTTTTGAGCTTCATCCCGCATTTTGGGCATTTACCCGGCTTGTTGCCTTCATACTCGCCCATGGGGCATATATAAACCGTTTTTGTAGCGGTAATATTTACCTTTGTTTTATGAACAAGCGGTAGTGTCCCAACAACAGTCGACGTATCCTGTTTTAATTCGGTTGTCGACGTACTTTTATCGATAATAACAATGGTTGATGTGTCCTTCTCAATTTCGTGATGCGGTATAGCAAGCGGTGCTTGCTCCGATGTATACCGTGATGGTTCATTTTCTTGAGTTGTATTTCCTCCCGTGCCGTGACAACTCATCGCGTATGTCGTCCCGGTTGCCAAAATAAATGTTACAAACAATGCTCCAACTGTTTTCATAAACTTACCCTCCTTCAAAATCCTACCCTGACGCCCATAGAATATACTTCCTGAAAATATGAATATCCGGTATCCAACACCGCCTTTCTAGCATCTGTATCCGCAAAATATTTTGAATCGTTTAATGAATACAGATATTTCAAATCTATGAATATGTTTTTAAATAATTCAGCGCTAACTTTAACCGATATATTTTTGTACTCATCACGCCGCGTCCGTTCGGCCAGTAGGTCGATATCAAACGTTTTAGTTGGGAAAATGAGCGGCATATATGTCCCATCAAAAAAAACACTTACCCGCTTACCGAGTTTTAATAATCCGCCAAGTTGGTAGTATTCCGAATTGTAGTTAGATCCAACAATTGACGACGTGCTGCTAAATTGTCCATACCCGAAATTTAGCAACAAATAATTGAATAAAATAGTGGTACCCTCAATTTTTACTAAAGTTCCGTCTTCTATCCGGTCAGTTGCTACAACGTTTTCTTCCATTGCTGGAGGTGGCGCGGAATTCTTGTATGTTCCCAACTGTTTAGTATATTCAATTTTTGACCGCAGATGTTGATTGTGCCAAAAAACCATGCTTAAATCAAGTTTTTGTTGTGTTGAATTGAGATTAGTAAGGCTAGTATCCGTGAATTCTGTGATTGGGTTGTTGTAGTACACCTTTTGTTTGTTTTCGTATTTCAACTTCACAATTGGCCCCGCGGCGAGTACCCAGTTGATTTCAAGCCCCGGATTGATAAATGAATAATTCCATGTGGTGTTTACCTCGTTATTATTCTCAAACCTGACCCACGGTTTGAGCAGCAACTGGTTTAAAGAAATTAATATCGCTGTATTAAAATCGTATTTTGTAGATTTACGTTCTTTGTATTTAACATATTCGTTTAACGTAATATTCCCGGAGGTAACTATATTAAACATTTTGGAAAACACGTGGCTGCTTTTAAACCCCAAAAGCCCTTCGCTGTAATAATCTTCCCTGAAGGGAAGAGAAAAGGTTGTTACTCTATATAAATCAATATTTGTGTTGAAACTGCGGTTAAAACTGAACACAGGCGT
The DNA here is from genome assembly GCA_041658405.1 of Elusimicrobiota bacterium. Lineage (NCBI taxonomy): Bacteria > Pseudomonadati > Elusimicrobiota > Elusimicrobiota bacterium. The sequence goes on along the minus strand of JBBAAG010000034.1, from coordinate 28,046 downwards.
AAAATCCAACGCAAAAACAAACACTGGCAAAAGTGTGAGTGCGCTGAAAACAAAAATGATGCTTTCAATTATTTTGCTCATATTATTAATTCGCACAGCATGCGTGTGATGACGAACTCGTTGTTCCAATTTCACCGGCAGACTGGTCTTTGTTCAACTGATACTCTTTCATCAAAGTTGTCTCTTCGTACATTACGCCTAACGGAGAAACTACTCTATTTACGGCGCTACAGCCCGTTAGGATAAATATACTGATGACAATTAACACAATTAGTTTATACATCTTCCCTTCCCTCTTTCTTTATTATCCCAACGCTTGTTTCAGGTCGTCAAGCAGGTCGTCCTTATTTTCTATACCTACCGACAAACGGACTAAGTTATCTTTGATGCCACGTTTCTCGCGTTCGCTCTGCGAGAACGATACGTGCGTCATCTTCGGCGGGTAGCAAACCAAGGATTCTACGCCGCCCAAACTTTCGGCAAGGATAAAGAGTTTTAGTTTTGCGATAAACATTTCAACTTTTTTATACCCGCCTTTGAGTTCCATACTTATCATTCCGCCAAACCCGGACATCTGCTTTTTCGCTACGGTATAATCCGCATTGTTTTTCAACCCGGGATAATACACGGTTTCCACATTTCTATGGGTATTTAAATATTTCGCGAGGTATAACGCGTTGGTTTCATGTTCTTTCATACGTACCGCCAACGTTTTTATTCCCCGTAGAACCAGCCAGCTATCCCACGGGCCCGGCACTGCGCCCGCTGCATTTTGGTAATATTTAAGGTCGTTATAAATCCCAGCGTTTGAAGTTACCACCACACCGCCAATAATGTCGCTATGCCCCGCTAAATACTTTGTCGTGCTGTGCACTACAATATCAGCACCCAGTTCAATAGGGTTTTGGAAATACGGGCTGGCAAACGTATTGTCCACCACTAACAGCAACCCATACTTTTTTGCAATCCGCGAAACAAAAGTAATATCAATAATTTTCAATAGCGGGTTCGTAGGTGTTTCAATCCAAATAAGTTTGGTATTGGGTTTAATAAAATATGGCAAGCCGCGTATGTTGTCAACATCAAAATAGTCCGCCTCAAGCCCCCATTTTTTCATTACTTGTTCAATAAGACGGTAAGTACCGCCATAAACCTCATCCCCGCAGATAACGTGATCGCCTTGTTTAAGCAAGTTCAACACCGCCATCGTTGCAGCTACTCCCGACGAAAATGCCAGCCCGTGTTTGGCACCTTCAATCGAGGCAAGAGAATCCTCTAACGCTTTACGCGTAGGATTGCCGGTCCTGGAATACTCGTACCCTGTATGCTTACCAATCGCCACTTGTTCATACGTCGATGTTTGGTAAACCGGCACTATTACAGAACCTGTTAACGGGTCCGGCTTTTGCCCGTCATGGATAGCTTTTGTTTCAAATTTCATGTTTTTATACCTCATACGTTTACTTCGTTCCCCACTATTGTCCTTTTTGTGTTAACCAATAATTTATTAAGTCTGACCTCGTGATAATCCCAGCCGGATTATCGTTACGCGTAACCACTATCGCCGTGGTACCGCTCAATAGTATCCGGTATGCTTCAGAAATTTCTATGTTCTCGTCCAACGCCGGTAACGGTTGGCCCATAATCGCTGAAATCTTTTGGTTGTTAAAATCAATACCGTCATGCAAAAACTTCATGAGCGCCGCTTCCTGTAAACTACCGACAAACTTATTGTTTTTGTCAATTACCGGCAACTGCGAGATGTTATTTTCGCGCATAAGCTTGGCCGCTGCGTTGAGGGTTGCGTCTTGCGAGATGGATATTAGTAATGGAAAAGTTTTAACATCTACTATCTCGCCGACCTTCACCGGTTTCATAGTTTTTGTTGTTAAGAACCCGTTCTCATGCATCCAGGTATCGGAGAATATTCTGGTTAAATAGTTCCTGCCGGTATCCGGCATCAACACAACAATATATTTCGGCGTGGTAAGTTGTTGCGCGTATTTCAAGGCCGCAGCGACCGCTGTACCCGATGACCCGCCAACCAATAACCCTTCTTCTCTAGCTAATAGCCGGGCGGTGTAAAACGATTCTTTATCGCTTACCCTTACCATCTCGTCAACAATCTGGCGGTTAAAGGTTTTTGGTATAAAATCTTCGCCGATACCTTCCACCTTATACGATTTGGGGCTGTCACCGGAAAGAATCGATCCTTCCGGGTCCGCGCCGACGATGGTGATGTTAGGATTTTTTTCTTTCAAATACTTTGCTGTTCCGGAAATCGTCCCTCCGGTTCCCATCCCTGCAACGAAGACGTCGATCTTCCCGCCTGAATCCTGCCAAATCTCCGGCCCGGTGGTAAGATAATGAGCGTTCGGATTGTTGGGGTTTGCGAACTGGTTCGGCCGGTACGCGCCCGGGATTTCTTTTGCCAACCGGTCCGCCACGCCGTTATAACTTTCCGGCGAGTCGGGCGGTACTGATGTCGGGGTTATCACAACCTCTGCGCCGTAAGCTTTGAGAAGAACAATTTTATCTGCGCTCATTTTGTCCGGCATTACAAATATGCAGCGATACTTTTTTATGGCAGCTACCAACGCGAGCCCCACGCCCGTATTCCCGGCGGTTGCTTCAACAATTGTACCTCCGGGTTTAAGCAATCCTTCCTTCTCTGCTGCTTCAATCATCGCGAGTCCGATCCGGTCTTTCACACTCCCCCCGGGATTGAGATACTCCACCTTCACATATACCTCAGACTTGATACCGCTGACGATATTGTTTAACCGTACAAGCGGCGTGCGGCCGATAGCTTCAAGAATGTTTCTGTAAACAGCCATATAAATTCTCCGTTTATTTTGTAATCACAAAAATAGCGTTAAGCGCAAAAATGTTTGGAAAAACATTTACAATTCCGTTTTTCCCGAGAAAGCATGATTGAGTAATCTTAATCTTTTTCCACCTGCAAAAGTTTTTGAAATCATATATACTTAAAAACCGCAGGTTTGGCGTATCGTGCCATTGGTACGGCAACGCCGCGGTCATCGGTGCGCGGCCGCCAAAAAACAAAGTGGCCCGTGCTGTTATATGTGCAAAATTCGGGAATCCGATGATTACTTTTATGCCGACACGCAAAGATTCGTCTATAACGTATTCCACCTTTTTTACCTCCTGCAAACTCTGGTTCAAAATAACGTAATCAAAAGTTTTGTCCGGAAACCCTTTCAACCCGTTATCCAGGTCGTTATGCAGTACGCTTAACCCTTTTTCCACACATTTGTAAATAGCGTTTTCGTTTAACTCAATGCCTTGTACTACGGCATCTTTTGTGTCCGCCAAATGAGAAATAAGTTCCCCGGTACCGCACCCGAGGTCGACAACTTTTGCGCCGTTATGTATTATTCCTTCAATTATTAAATGATCAAACCGCGGTATATTTGCGCCCATTGGTTTTCCCCTTTCTCTTCAAACACTTTTTTTAAAAAATGTTTGATCAACTTGTTTTCTGCTTCAACTTCCAACAAAAACGCGTCATGCCCGTACGTAGAAAATATTTCGCAGTACGTAACATCCACCTGCCTCATCTTCAACAACTGGACTATCTCTTTTGATTGATATGAAGGATACAGCCAGTCCGATTTAAACGATAACACCAAAAACTTGGTATCCACGTTTCTGCCGGTAACAAAAAACTTATCACCCGAAACGTCAAAGTAGTCCATGGCTTTTGTGATGTATAGATACGAATTCGCGTCGAACCGTTTGACAAAACTGTCCCCGCGGTATCGCAAGTACCCTTCAACCTCAAAATTCGATTTAAAACTAAAACTGTCGTCTTTGTCTTTCAACCGCCGGGAAAACTTTTCCTCCATCGAATTATCGCTCATATACGTTATATGCCCGATCATGCGAGCGACGGATAAGCCGCGGCCCGGCGGGGTTTTATCGTAATAATTGCCGTTGTTCCACGCTGGATCCGCCATTATCGCCTGGCGGCCTACTTCGTTGAACGCAATCTGTTGCGGCGAATGTTTCATCGTAGTAGCTATTGGAATAACACTCCGCACTTTTTCCGGATACGAAGCGAACCATTGCAGCGCTTGCATGCCGCCCATGGAGCCGCCAGAAACGGTTAATAGTTTGTCGATACCTAAAAAGTCAATTAACCGTTTCTGCGCTTGTACTATGTCAGAGATAGTAATTATCGGGAAACTTAAACCGTACGGCTTACCCGTTGACGGATTTATCGATGACGGCCCTGTGCTGCCTTTGCATCCGCCAATCACGTTTGTGCAGATAACAAAATATTTGTCCGTATCAAACGCTTTCCCCGGGCCAACCATGTCGTTCCACCAACCGGGCTTATTGTCACCTGGGTGGTATCCCGCGGCATGAGCATCTCCGGAGAACGCGTGTAATACGAGTATAGCGTTTGACTTCTCAGCGTTGAGGTTGCCATAAGTTTCGTACGCAAGAGTTATAAACCCGAGTTTTTCGCCGCTCTCCAATACCAACTCTTTGGGTGGCGTGGCAAACGTATAATATTTTGTTTCCACTATTCCAATACTATCATCTACTGTTTCCATTTTAGCCCTCGTTGATTCATTTTGTAGTAACAGATTTTTTTAACGCTTGGTCAATATCGTTTTTGATGTCTTCAACATCCTCAATCCCGATTGACAACCGTATAAAATCTTCCGTTACGCCCGTAGCTTCCTGTTCCTGTTTAGTGAGCTGTGCATGCGTAGTAGATGCTGGGTGAATCACCAAACTTTTTGCGTCGCCGATGTTCGCCAGATGAGACAATAACTGTACGGAATTAATGAACCGCTTGCCGGCTTCCAACCCGCCTTTGATACCGAACCCCACGAGCGCGCTGTAGTTGCCATTCAAATATTTCTTAGCGAGCTTATGAGTGGGATGTTCCGCAAGGCCGGGATAGTTTACCCAGGATACAAGCGGATGGGTTTTCAAAAAGTTTGCAACCGCTAACGCGTTCTCGGAATGTTTTTTCTGGCGTAATGACAATGTTTCGGATCCCTGCAGAAGCAGGAACGCGTTGAACGGGCTCAGTGTAGCACCGAGATCGCGCAGTAATTGTACCCGTGTTTTGATAATAAACGCAACGTTGCCCAGTCCGGGGAAGTTGCCAAAAACGTCCCAATATTTTATACCGTGATAACTCGGGTCTGGTTCGGTAAACTCAGGGAATTTGCCATTGTTCCAGTTAAACTTTCCTGAATCTACGATCACCCCGCCGATAGACGTTCCGTGCCCACCAACAAATTTTGTGGCAGACAATACCACGATGTCCGCACCAAAGTCTATTGGTTTTACTATACCAATACCCACAGTATTATCTACTATCAACGGAATCCCGGCATCATGCGCAATTTTCGCAAGCGCTTCAAAATCCGGAACGTCAAGCTTGGGATTACCTATGGTTTCCGCGTATATTGCGCGGGTTTTTGAAGTAATCGCTTTCTTAAATTCTTCCGGTTTTGCGGAATTCACAAATTTTACGTAACGCCCTAGTTTAGGAAATGTGTAATGGAACAACTGATACGTACCGCCATACAAATTGTTTGCTGATACGATTTCGTCGCCTACCTGCGTAATGGCAAGCAACGCGAACACTTCCGCTGCCTGACCCGATGCCAACGCCAATGCGCCAGTACCGCCTTCAATCGCGGCAATACGTTTTTCTAATACATCAGTCGTTGGATTCATCATGCGGGTATAGATGTTACCGAATTCTTTCAACGCAAAGAGGTTCGCAGCGTGTTCAGTATCTTTGAACACGTACGAGGTTGTTTGGTAAATCGGTACCGCTCGCGCGCCTGTGGTGGGGTCCGCGTTCTCTTGCCCCGCATGAACTACTATTGTTTCTAATCTTCTTTCACTCATTGTAATCTCCTTTTGTTTTTGTACTGTTTAATGCTATTTTAGGCACTAACTCATTAACTACCCTCATCCTGTTTTTACATATAGATTATTAATCTATATAATCGATTGACATAGTCAACAATAACTGGTATAAAAAAAATGGGTGTTCACGTTCTTAAGAAATACTATTACATTTCTTATACTTTCTCTTAAAATCATCTCACTTTTCCCTTCTAATTCCCTATATACCCTATCACCTTACTATAGATTGTAACCAAGAAACACTATTTTGTCAAGTAAAAACATAAATTATTTTTTATGGCAGATTTAGGAATGGTGTTTTTAACACGTGTATTCGGCGGCATTAAGCTAAACTGTTCCCCTCTTGACAATATTCACAACAACTTTATTTTATTATATTGTTAAAATATCAATTTTTAGTTTGTATACTTTATCAAGCTAGAATAAATGATACTGGAATGTTTTGTTATATGATTAATTACACTTATAAAGAAACACTTATATGTTATCTTTCATAAGTAAGCGTTTATCTTTTCTTACTATAACACTTTCCCTATTTTTTCTTGTATGCCCAAAATTGTTTTCCATTACTCCAGCCGCTATCTTTTACGCCCCGCATCCCGATGACGAAACACTTGCGATGGCAGGTGCAATCCGACAGCATTTACAAAGCGGGTGTACCGTCATTATTGTAATCCTAACCGTTGGCGAATCAAGTAACGCAATTAATAAACTAAAAACATCGCCATATAATGTTACATTGACCACTACGCAGTTCAGCCAAGCGAGAGTACGCGAAACAAAAGCCGCGATGATGAAACTTGGAGTATCGGAAAACAATTTTTACTCGCGTTCACTCGGTGATGGCCACGTGTCTACTGATGCGGTAAAAACAGAAGTAATGTACTGGGAACGCTTATATCCATATGCCAGCCACAAGGTTATCTACAAAGTAGATCCGAACTATACCAGCCCTTCAGTCCATACTGACCATTGCGTAGCGTATAACGCATTGTACGAACTGTTTCAAGCTGGAAAAATTCATGACCTTCGGTCGTATAAAGACGGGATTTATTCATGGCCATTAACCCAACGCGCAACCGCGCATGGTACACTGCCAAAACAGGACATTAGCGATGTAAAAAGTTATAAACGTTTAGCTGGATTAGAATTTAAGTACCCTGAATCATGGAACCCTGCGGCAGGACGGTATTCAATAGGATACGTCTCAGTCGCCACCCATTTTGACTCAGCATGTTTTGATAAATACGGCGGCGTGGAGGCAGTAGAAAATAATGAATACCTAGGCCCTAAGTACGGCCCAACAACTCCCCCGTCATCCCCTCCATCAGCGCCAACAAGTTTGTCATATACTTGCGCAGAGTCCGGCTATGGCGTTATCATAAACTGGCCAGCGGTTTCAGGTGCTGTATCGTACGATATCGCAAGAAAACTTACTACCAGTACCGAATGGACATACTGGTTTGAACAAACCACAGCGAATGTGGCAAACATCCCTTGGCCCGGAATGTATCACACACCTGGTTCTACAGGCACTTATCAGTTTAAAGTACGCGCGCGTAACGCATCCGGAGTATCTGCGTGGGTAGAAACCGGGATAGTCACAATTCCAGTACAAACAATACCGGCAACCCCGACGGGTTTATCCGCTACAGCATTAAGTTCGTCGCAGATACGGTTGAGTTGGAACACAGTATCAGGCGTGACGGGATACACCATTTATTGTTCAGCCGCGAAAACAGCGGTTGACAACAGGTGTTCAGGAAAAATTTCTACCACCACAGGCGCAGTGTGGCGTAATTTAGCGTATATTACTGACGGAGACAGGACAAACACTTATTATTCCGATAGTCCAGCGACTTCAGCAACTGAGCTTAGTATAGCGTTTTCTCCTTACACAAAAATTCATAAGTACCAGTTCCGCGTATGGGACGGCGATCCGCGTATTTACCGCAGAGTTCAGGCGGGATGGTATGACAGTAATAACAGTTTTGCAGCACCTCAGGGATGGCGTGCGTACCGCACTGGCGGAGGATATCGGGTAAGCTCAACCGGTGACGCAAACGTCTCAAAACTTACACTCGCGTTTTCAGCTGGGTACGGTAATACAGTCAATATGTACAACCACGTAACTTTAATGGAAGCGCATGGCGGGTACAACGCAAAAACCGCAGGAACCAACTATACATTAACCAACCTTACCCCGGGAACAACTTATTATATCCGCATTGACTCATACAAAAACACTGTACCAGAAACATTATCTTACTCAACTTCAATTATTGAATGTATAACTCCGCAGGATCCCAATTTTGGAAACATAGTCGGATACGTTTACAATAACTCTACCGGTTTGGGTAATATCAGCAGTAATCGTATCGGCGGGGCAACTTTAAGAATTCGTTCAGCCAATCAGGTAGTTACCACTGAACCAACGGGAACAAATATTGGACATTACGCGTTCTCCAGCATGCCTGCTGCGGTAACGTATTCAGTTGAAGCTTCGGCTCAAGGATTTCTTACATCCACTCAAACAGTAAATGTACAAGCCGGAATAAACAACACCCTGAATTTTGGGTTAAACCAAGTATCAGTAGATACCACCCCGCCTTCTAACCCAACGTCCTGTCATTGCTGGGTAGACAACAGCCAAACTGTTGAAATTACGAATAATAAATGGCAAAACCTGTGCTATATGCCGTATTTTAACTGGGCAGGCGCATTAGATAGTAGTTCGGGGATAAACGGGTATTCCGTCCTGCTTTCAACATCGGCAACAGCCAATCCGCCAAATACAGTAACTACAACTGATACGGAATACCAGTCTAACGCATTAGCGGTAACAGGTATGATATATTACTTACGGGTTAAGACAAAGGATAATGCCGGTAACTGGTCTACCGTGACAACATTATTTACGTTTAAGTACGACAACGTTTCTCCATCAGTTCCGTTACCTATAAGTCCCGACGATGGGTTTATCACGACCTCCGCAGCAGGTACGGTATTTGACTGGACCAATGTAGCAGATAGTTCAAAAATAGTTTATAGATGGCAGCTTGCCCGGGATGATTCATTTACTTCCGGTGTTGCAGAAAATATGCAGGTAAACGTATCGTCATATACGCTTTCCTCCCCGCTATCCGACGGCCTCTACTGGTGGCAATCCGGAGCTGCAGATGAAGCCGGGAATTTATCGGCGTGGTTTACTCCTCCGCAAAAAATTGTGGTAGACACGCTGCCTCCGGAGCCAGTTGCAACATTAACCGCTATTACCGCAGAAAACGGCGATATTATACTGGAATGGGATGCTTCAACTGATGCAGCAAGCGGCATAGCGTACTACACAATTTATCGCAGTACTACCGCCGGTATTTTCAGCACTTCTCTCCCAACGGGAAGTTCATTAGTATCAACAAAATATGTGGATGACAATAACTTGCTGGTACCAGGAATTACTTATTATTATCAGATCCACCCTATCGATAATGCCGGGCATATTCAAGGCACAGGAAATACAATTGCCTCAATCATAATCCCGGTACCAGTTGCCGGCAGCGTATCAATTATCAATGTTTCATCAAATTACTCTGTTATTTCTCCAAATAACGACGGTAAATTCGATATCCTGCGCATATCGTACACTCTTTCAGCTTCAGCATATCTAACATTATCCATAACCAATCAAGAAAATGAAATTATAAAGAATATAACTTACTCCGCCTACCAATCCTCCGGTTCGTATTTATCAACATGGGATGGTAAGGACGAGTACGGATATTTTGTAGCTGACGGGAAGTATGTGTATACCATATATGCCATAACCCCCAGCAGCCAGTCCGCTACTCCGAAAACAGGAAATATTAATATTGACACTCTCTCTATTACTCCAACACTAACCTTGTCTAGCGACAGTATTAGCCCGAACAATGACGGGATAAACGATATGATAACGCTGGCTTATCAAACAATGGAATCCGGGACTTTAAATTTCAATATTTCTAACTCCAGCAATGTTGTAGTATCAACTTTTGTTTCGTCTAGCGTAGTGTTTAGTCCTGGACGACGATATGCGTATTGGTATGCAAAAGATAATAACAACAATTTGCTACCCGAAGGAATTTACGCCGTTAATATAAGATTTACGGATACTGTAGGCAATACCAGTACAATATCCGCTCAAACAATCTTTGTCTCTCAAAACAATATAAGGATTTTGGGATACGTTTATGACGCATCCACGGGGTTTGGCAATACATTAGCAAACCGTATCAAAGGCGCGAACTGTAAAATTGAGGACACAGAAGTTATATCAAACTCATCCGGCACTTTTGTTTTCGATTCTATACAACCCGGCAGTTATTCCGTATATATTACATATCCGGGCTACCAGCCTGTGATTCAGCAAATAGACGTTGTCACAGGACAAAACCTGATATTAACTATTGGCATTCTACAAAACTCAGGGGATACCACAGCACCTGGGATTTCAGTCTCACCGATTCCCGCAGTAGAGGTTTATAGCAATAAAATCCGTGTGTACTGTTACCTCACGGACGACGTGGCTGTGAGTTCCGCATCAATAACTTATCGCATAAAAAATACAGGGGTATGGACTGAGTGGAAAACCCAACCCGCAGTTTTACTTGATGAAACAAAGTATATCGCGGAGATACCGGCAAACGATGTGGGATACGCATGCGAAGAAATTGAATGGCGAATTATTGCGGTAGATACCAGCTATAACATCAACCTCACCGCTACACAGGCCACTACGGTGAAAGCAGAGCATTTTGCTACGGCATCGCCAACCAATAACACAGTACTCACACTGACAGACAGCAATGATATTGACGGTACAGTGTCATTAACAATCCCGCCCGGTGCAGTAAACTCAGTAACAACATTTCAACTCAAACAATTAAATCCTTCAGAAATACCGAAACAACCCGTTAGCGCGTATTTAATCACTCCTGAAAATACTATGTTCTCAAAACCATGCCAGCTAAACTTGTTATACTTCGATTGCGATAACGACGGATTTGTAGACGACACTAATATTGCGGAAGAAATGCTAGGAATATTTTGGTATGACGGCACTGCATGGAGATACCTCGGGGGCAGCATTGATACTACTCGAAACACGATCAGCGTTAAGATAACACACTTATCAATTTACGCAGTATTTCCAGTAAATACGCGTAATATAAACGCAAATGTGTACAAACCGGCAGAACGAATATTTACACCGAATACTGACGGAATAAATGATTGTATTTACTTTAACGGCATTCAAAACTACTACGCGTCCTTAAGCGCTACCGCTTCTAACGAAGACAAAGCGGTTTACATATACAATCTAGCCAACAAAAATGTTAGAAAACTTAATAACACTGATATCTGGGATGGGAAAGACGATAACGGCAACACTGTTCCTTCCGGAGTGTACATATATCAATACAAAATTGATGGAAAGATTATCAGCGGAACAATAGTTATCGCGCGCTAAGCAAAGTTAATAAGCTTTATTTCGCTACAACAATGCTTCCAGTAACAACTTTACCGTTAACTGCGTACTGGTAAATATAAACCCCGGACTCAACTGCATTACCGTCATTATCTTTACCATCCCAGATATCTATACTATCTATTGCACGGATTAGGCGGTTTCTTAAATCATATATCCTAACCTCTTTTGGTAAACCCTTATTATCTATTGACGATGATGCGTAGTAGTTATTGATACCGTTGAAACACGCGAAATCGTTTTTACCGTCACTATTTGGCGTGATTACCCGTTCCCATGGCTTATACTGTTCTGCCTGTACTGTACTGTTTGTTAAAACCGGGAATAAACCGTATACCGAGAAATGACTTACTTTCGCGGTTACTGTATTCTTCAGAGTATCTATTTCACCGCCAACATACCGCCAGTCATTGCCGTCATACCAGAATATCCGTAACCCCGACTCTTCGATCTCCGTTCCATCCACCAACCCGTCATTATCTACATCAAAATATAATAATGTTATCTCAGCAGGCTGGTTTAATGTTGTTACCGTCGAATTAAACTCATACGCTGCTACCGGCTTATCTATGTCTCCGGCTATAAGCCCTTTGTTTTTAATCAATGGCAAGCTCGCCTGATCTTTTTGCGTTATGCTCACCATTACCTGCCCATCCAATGCCCCGGGTGTAAACATTACCCCCACCCTACCGTCATCAGGATTACCGTCAGGAATAGTTATTCTACCCCCGGCAGTATCAACTTTTTGGTTTACCCCTTCTGTATAAAGTATTTCATAAAACGTACCGTCGCTCGGGCTAACCGACTCGTTCTCGTCACTATCATACGCTTTTATACAATAAAGTATACTGCTCACACTACCCTCTACCTCAGCACCCAGGATATCACCTATGTACTGCGTATCGTACGGCGTTAACTCACGTTCTTTAAATTCTGATTCACTACCATCCCGGAACCTAAATTTGTATTCAACCTTTACTGCCGCAACTACCTGATTATCGGTTATCAAGCCAGAAAAAATTATTTTATCACCCATCAACCCTATTGCTGTTATCGGGTTATGCTGGATCTCAGGCGGTTCATTATCCACACGGCCGACGTATATCAAGTCTATACTGCTCCATGTTACCTTACCGGCGGATACTGTAACCGCCTTACTTTTTACCTCGTACCACTTTGCATTAACTGTAACCGTATATTCACCCGCAGATAAACCATAAAACGCAAAGAAACCTTTTTGTTGCGAATCCACCGAACTTGTCACATTATGGCTGCTGTCTACACTACACACCGCACCGCTGATACGGTTCAGCAGAATGTTACCGCCTACAGCGCTGCTGTTGTAAACATAACCCATTATCCATCCATAACTCAATTCTAATGACAATACATCTTCTTTTTCTATACTACGATTCCCGGCTGCATCTATTGCTGACATAATCACTGTATAACTACCTTCTTTTACAATACCGGCATCGTCTTTACCATCCCAGATTTCGTAACGCATCCCTGTTGCCCTAAACTGCGAGGGAACTAACTTACGGATCAAATTGTTATTGCTATCATATATATTCATATCCACATACGCATCCTCTGAAAGATCATAACTTATCGTGGTATAATCCCTATTCCCGTCATTATTTGGAGAAAACGGGTTTATAACTACTGTCATTGAACTTATCTCCGGGAAAGTTAAGTCTACATCAACATACACATCCCGCGGGGTTGAGGATGCTCCATCATCACTTATAGCTGTTATACAAATCCTGTACCGTTTCGCTTCGACATCAAATTTATTATTATTCAACCCGTCCCAGACTGCTGTATTCACTCCAGCCTGCTTTGGTTCATTCTTTGCTAAGTTTGCAACCACAATATCGCCATCAAATACTTGTATCGTAACTTTCCCGCTGGGACTTAATGTATAACTCAATGTCGTACTATCTTTAAAATCATCATAATTAGGCGAAAATGATACCGGAATAATTTTTATACCCGAAATTGATACCCCGTGTTTTTGGCATATCACACTTACCTGGTTATTTCCGGTTAATGTAACATTCCCCAAACTGTCAACAGGTACTATCGTGTAATAATATGTCACATTTTCTGCGAGGTTACTCCCAGCGTCAATATAATTCGAGATATTCTCTTCACTACCATCATTTATTTGTACACCAATACTACCGGCCTGTTGTGAACGATAAACACAGTACGATACTACCCCCGTGATTAAGTCAACCGCAGAAGGCCATATTAATTTTATATCACCACCGCTTTCCAGTGTTGCCGTTAACTCCGTCACCGGTAACGGCCCTGTGGAGTCTATATAAAACACCCCTGTTCGCGACCAGTTTCCGGTGTTACCAATCCCGTCCTTAGCCCGTACATGCCAATAATATTGACTATCTACAAAATCTATTTGCATACTATACCCTGTACTTATTGTGGTTGTTGATAATTCGGGACTACTGAAGTCCGAATTATTATCTGCCTGTAATTCATAACTTATCCCTGAAATATCGATAACACTTGCCCAGCTGAAACTCGGGCGATGAACAACAAATTTTTCGCTGCGGCCAGGAAAAAGTAACTCAGGGACTAATGGCGAAGTATTATCGTATTTAAGCGTATACAACGTTGTTGCTGAAGACCAGTTACCCGCATTGTCACAGGTGCGGATCCTTAAAAAGTATGGGATTTCTGATACTGCCGGTGTTGCAAAGTATGATACCGGTGTGGCTTCCGGTTTCATTATCTCAACCCCGGGATCGGCTGTACTGCTCGTACCCCAGTATATACTATATCCGCTTACACCACTACCTGTATCACTAGCACCAGCCCATTCTAGATAAGGGCCTGAGTCTATACTCTGCCATACGTTATCAATAAGTACTTTCGTTTTGTTTTCATCTGCCCATGCGTTAACCGTTGCTGGATTACTTGGCGGGGTGGTATCATTTGTGTTTACATTCACAATCACACTCCATATACTACTCCATGCACCTGTATTCCCGGCACCATCAACTGCGCGTACCCGCCAATAATATGTGCCATTGGTTAACACTGAAATTGTTTTGTACTGCGAACTCACAAGATTTTGTTGTGTTACCAAAGGACTACTGCAATCTGTATTACTATCAATCTGTAACTCATATTTTATGCCGCTTACGTCAGTAATATCACTCCAGTCAAATACTGGTAAACTCGTTGTTACAGTACCGCTGTTCGCCGGTAATACTAGTGTTGGTATACCGGGCGGTGTGGTATCGACATCACCTTTTGTTACTGCAGAGATCACCGGGCATGAATATGAGATCACTTCCGGACTTGTCGTACGATAGGCGTCTATACGGAAATAATACGTTGTCCCGGCAGTTAAATTATTTACAGTATACGCCGCGGTTGTTCCCCCGGCAACTTTCACTAAGTACCCGCCATGCGCTTCTATCGCGGTAATGTGATTGACACTATTTGAAGTATTCCCGGCTAATGCTTTGAATGCCACACCCACTCGGCTGCACGCGACATCAGCCGCTGATGCTAACCGTACTGCGCCTTCTGTACGATATGCACGGTAATTACCTTGCCCTAAAGGATAGTATGTAGTCGTATTAGCCCAAAACGGGAATATTTCTTTGTATATACGATTATCACCGCCATACAACCTAAAATTAAATTTGTGTATCTTAGTATTTGCCGCTAACGGGACAGATACCGCAGAATATTGTGTTGCAGCTGCATACGCATACGACCCGTCCGTACGAATACCGTCAGTGATTGATGCGAGGTTTGCCCATGCGGGATTATTATCCGGAGATACCGCCGGAAGAATTTTGTAGCACTTATCATTCACAACTTTAGAATCTTTTGAACAATATATTGTATACCCGCTTGCACCGGCAACTGCCTTCCATGCAAGTTTAATACTCGTTGAGCCCATCACCTGTGCGGATAATCCTGATGGTACTGCCGGGAACGTTTGGTCACGAACCGTAACTTTGTATAAATACTTATACGCTGACACACCATACGCGTTTTTTGCACGGACCGCGAAATCGTACTGCCCAGGCCCCGGTGTATAATACCTTGCGGGCCAGCCGATATTACCAGCGTTTGCGCTTTTACAATCCATCGCATACTGCCACGTACCACTGACTGACGATTTAAACGCTACATCATACGCTGTAGCTCCGCTTACTGCGGACCATGCTAACGTTACTCCGTACCCTGATTCCGAATCAGATGCTGACACTGCAGCCGGTACTGCCGGCGGTGGCGGGGTTAACCACGGGAATTCAAGTTGTACCCACGCGTTTGCAGCATATCCTAATCCCAAAGCTGCAGCAACATTGGGTGTAGCATCTAATCCCGCTGGGTTGCCAACATGGTATCTTTTAGTATTACCATTCAAGCACGAAAAGTAGCAGCCATACCCGCTGTTATAACCTTTTTGGAACGCAGCCTGTGCTTCGGGCATACCCCGTGCTAAATCAGACCCGCACTGCCGTCCTGTTGCATCCCAGTAATTATCACAAATATTCCATGGGCCAGCTTCACGGACTGTTACAGTAACTGTTTTAGTACCGCGGCGAATTATTACTGAACGTTTTGGACTTGAAAATTTAATTTTATAATGCGGGAGTGAAACTTCGTATGACGTATACCCAGCGTACTGAGTCATAAAAACTGTGTACGTCATTCCAGCAGCACTCTTCGCTTGTATTTGTTCTATTGCACGACGAACCTTTTCTTGTGCATGTTTTATAGATGGCGGGGCATCACCGGAATTAATAGTTTGGATATAAAGCTGTTTTAGTTCGTCTAATCTACTATTACGTTCTTTATCAGGCAATAAAGGCGTATGGTTTATATCAACCATAGCCTGGCGAAGGCCAATCATCGCGTTCTTAACCGGATTCTGAGCAATAGCTTTTTCATGCACCGGGGTTTCATCCCATTCAATGTACCACTGCTCTTCTAACCATTTAGAGTACCCGGAGTATTGCGAGCCAAGAATTAAGGAAATACGACTTTCTTTTTCTTCCCGTTCATTCAATACAGACCTTTGTGTTTCAAATAATTCCATCTCACTACAATTATTGTAAGAAAGGTTTCGTAGTTTTGTATCCTGTTCACGTTCCCAACTTGCTAAATCACTAACCGCAGAAGCCTGGGTTGGGGTTAATCCCAGTTCTTTTGACATTATCTCTATGATATATGGTTCGGATAATAGATACCCTACCACCCCTAACCTCTTAGAGTCAAAAACAGCTTCAGCTGAGAATACGATAGGTATAGCAGCAAGTATTATTGCAAATAATACTATTACTCTCGTGCCTGCATTTTTTATTATCATAAAATCATCATTTACTTTTAGTTACCGTCAATTTCATTATATTACATCCCGGAAGCGTTGTCTGAAAGAAAAGAATAGTTCTTATTACCTATAAGAAAAACAATTTCTTCTTTACATCCTTCAAATAACGTTTTAGTTTGACACTTTGTATTTTGACAATACAGTTTATTCTTAAATACTGGTTCAATAGTCAATACACCGTCCTGTACCACCAACGGAAACATTATTGAATTCAACGGTTTTAGGTACCATTTATGATATCCCCGCTTAGTGGCATAAGTTTGTAATACACAACTATTATCCGGTAGAAGAAATATACAGCCTTGATTATCTGCGCGGGTTGCATACACCTTTGTTGACGGCGCATCTTTATCATATTTTTCTTCAACAAACCAAGTGGATGGATCTTTATACTTACTCTCAAGCAGGCCAGCGATTTTGTTTTTGTACCGCATAATTCTATTAACTTCATATTGATCTATATACACACCTAGACGGCAACACCCGGCATTACATTTTGTTAGATTACAATGATCAGTAAATCCAACCTCAAATATTGCGGGGTCAAACAAAATTGTTTTAGTTTTAATTCTTCCCCAGGATAATGCTAAGGAAGAAGAGATTTTTAGTTTTATCAAACCAATCCTTCGCTACAAACTATTTCAATGTCCGGTTGTTGTTTAACTTCCAGCGGTGTTTCAACACCCTTCTTTTTAAGAATAGATTCAAGTTTCGCTAATATTTTTGCAGAATCAAAGGTTTCGCGTTTCAACTTCCGCATTTGTTTGCGTTGCTCCAACGATAACGGTTTACTCAACAACAATGATTGTAGTTCGGACACTTTAGTTTTAACCTCGTCCTTTGCACCCCGTGCGCAACCGCGCAGTAAATCACGATACGCTCTCAGTAATGGATCATTTTCTTTATTCTCGAGATCTTGCTTTCTTTTCATAATATCAGCGGTAAAGATTTTTTCAATATTTTGAACAACAAAATTGAACCCTTGCGGCAACGGTTTTCTTTCGGCCTCCGGCTTGCATTCCAATATTTTCAATGCAACACTTTGATCCAATGAAGTAATATTCTTGTTTTCGTCATACTGATAAAACTTGTAGTAATCGCCGTACTTGCAAAACGCAACAATCCCGGAGTTTTTCCAGTCTTTACAGGAACGTATTTTTGAGGGTAACTCCAGGATTTTTGTAAACATCGCGGGCTTCTCGAGTTTCAACTGCTTCATCAACTGAGCATAGTCCTCGAATGTCGACTCAACCTCGCCGGTATCATCATCTAATACTGTCGGGTTGTTTTCGTATATCTTAAAAAACTTATTCTCTTGCAACTGTTCGTCTTGGCTTAAATACTTAGCGTCTTCCCCTATAAAATCGTGGATTTCCTGCATCCTGTTCTTCACTTTTCCGGTGAATGATAGATGGCGGTCGAGTTCTTTCTCCGGGAAAAAGTTGTAAGTCCATATCTCATTATGCTCGGTAGTAACCCGGTCAATTCTTCCTACGCGCTGGATTAACCGTACCGGATTCCAGTGGAGGTCGTAGTTGATTATTATATTACAATCCTGCAAATTTAACCCTTCGCTCAACACATCAGTCGCCACAAGGATCTGTATCTCATCCGACTCTTTGATATTCACTTGATTAGCCTTAGGTGCGAACCTTTTTACTATCTTTGACAGATCAAACGTTTTTGAGGAAACACCTTCGGTTTTACTATACCGGCTCTTAAGCTGTTCGGTCAGATACTGCTGGGTCGCTTCATATTGAGTGAAAATAATAGCTTTTTTACCCTTAATTTGTTTTGAATCCAGTTCAGTGAGTAGTTTTGAAAGCTTCGCGTCTTCTTTTGGCACAATTGTCTCTACGAGCTCCAGTAGCTGTTTAAACACATCGAGGTCGTTATTTAAATCCTTCATCATTTTGGCAGTATCAAAATTACCGGCTTGATATTTGTTATCCGAATCATCGTATTGCGCTAACACCGCAGCGTCATCCGTATCAATCATCGATTCGATCAACTCCTCGCCTTCTGGCCCGGCGGGAATTATGCCTTTATCCACCGCGCGGAGAAACGCGGTGTAAATAGCAATAAAGTTGCGGATAGATTTTTGGAACGCCACATAGCTGCTTTCGAACCGTTTGAGAACTATTGATTTTATAATTGCTTTGATATGCGGCGATATACTGCTGAGTTGTTTCAATTCCTGTTCTTTTTTACACTCCGGTTTTACGTACGCCCCGAGGTTGTACCGAGCATACTTAACGGTTTTTAATAGTTTTACAATATCGTCATAAATCCCGGGATATACCTGGTCGATACTATAATCTATCCTAAACGGCCCCTTGCGTTCCGGGAATTTGAGGTTGTTCTTTTTCATATCTTCCGGATAATGCCGTTGAATGTCCCTGCGGGTCCGCCGGATAAGTACGTGCCACAACAGTTCTTTCAAGTCCCGTTCTTTTTTGTCAACCGCAATAAAGTATTTACGCAAGTTCGGCGGGTCTATCGGGATATCCGTTATCTCCTGCGGATGGAAAAGTTTTAATTGGTGATAAATATCGTCCGCTGACAAATTGTATGGCGTGGCAGTTACAAGTATAACCTTTTTTCCAAACAATATTTCCGCTAAATCCTGATACCGTTGCGATAAATGCGACTTAAAATGGTGCGATTCGTCCACAACCACTATGGTGGTATCATTTATCAACTGCGTATCATCCAACAAATCTTCGAGCTTGCCGGAAGACACGATCCGCCCCTGCATCGGGATGCCAAAAGTGGACGTCACCTGCACCCAGTTGTTGACTAATTTCGGCGGGCAGATTATCAACGCGCGCGCGCCTTCTTTCTCCCAATACTCCGCGAGCAGCGCTGAAGTAACAAACGTTTTACCCAACCCTACAACGTCTGAGATAAACACGCCGTTGTATTTATCCAAAATCTTTTTTGCGTGTACAACCGCGTCTTTTTGGTAATCGAACAACAACAACTTCGGGATTTTGTTCGTAACCATCGAGTCTTCGGTTCCAATACGGTCTTTCACGAGTTCGTATATCACCTTGAGGTACAACTCGTACGGCGTAGGTTCGTTAATCGCCCAGGAAAGGTTGAGCTCGGTCAAAAGTTCTGCGTTAAAATCTTCGGCATTATCCCACAACTGGTCGAACCAGGTGGACAGTTTCTCGTGGTTGCCATTCCCCGGGACCACAACGTTGAGTTCGGTATTGCTATTCAACCCGGCAAACGTGAGGTTGCTCGACCCGACGATTGCTGCGCCGGTAAACGCGCGTTCCTTCGGGAAATCAAAGATATACGCTTTTGCGTGTAAGGGTTCTTTCAGGTACACCTTGACCTTCAGTTTACCGGTTTCAATAAACCGCGCAACTTGTTTTACAAGATTCTCGTTATCATCAGTTTGCGCCAACCCTTCAACCACAGCGCGGGTGGAAAGTTTATTCTCCGCGAGCTCGTCGCCTACCTGAACGGGTGTGAGGTATTGTTTGCTTTCGAACAAGTTGGTGCAGGTATCCAACCGTTTATACCCCAGCGCTACAGCTTCGATGGTTTTACGGTTCGTACTGCTTCCTATCAACAACTTAATTTCTTCGAGTTGCGCGAGTTCTGAGATTATAGGCTTCATTCCGGAAATAAAAAAGTATCCCACCGCGAACTTCGCGCGCTGCGAATCGTTGAGGAACCGCTTGATTTCGGTTGCAAGCTTCGTTTCTAAGTTGTCAATAATGTCGTGGGGCATAAACAGGGTTACTCTCTTAATTAATGAATCGAATGACTAATTTTTCTAAATACTATTATTTTACACTATAGTAATAAGTTTCTTCGCAACTCTCTATCACTTCTGTTTTTTCATTTATTCTAGCATAGGGAATTGACGTTTTTTCTATAGGCGCATAGCGTCCATTCTTTGTTTTTTGCAGGAAAGTTAACAAAACGTTTACTTCATTTATTTGTTTATTTTTTTGCTTTCTTGTCATTTGAGCACTATCTTCATCGCGTCTTCACGCGATTTTTGTTCAATTATGCTATATCGTCTTTGCGATTCTTCAAACTGTACCCGCAATTGCTCAAGTATTTCCGCATTTTTTTGTGCAGTAAACCCGTCCTTCTCTTTTTTAGGTTCCAGTTTATCCAAAATGTCTTTCACCACGTTTTTTAGTCCAGTTTCCACCCTTGTTTCCCCCCTCTTAAATTATTTGAATAAATATCAAACTCTGTCATCTCAAACTGTTTATACGGTATGGTTTCATATTTAAGTACCCCAGGGTACAAGACTATTGAATTTGTCACATTTTCAAAGTTATTACTTGTTGCATCTAGCAAAATCAATCCAATTGCTTTACTATTTTTGTATTGCGTTTCATTACTTAATTCTGCAACCCAAATAAATTTTGGCATATCAGAGTTAATCAGTAAATCCTTAACATCTCGATTCATATCATTCACTGCAACATATTTCTTGTACGACCGGCTCGACGTTAAAAATAAACGATAAATTAATACACTTCCATCTTTTGTACTATTATACCCAAATATCCGTTTATCATTCAACACTGATCTTATAGTATCCCTTGCAACTGTAGCTTCCATATATATTTTAGAATACAAAGGAACGACAAACGCTGTTACATTCATATTGTCAAGATTTGTGCCTTTATAATGTTCTGGGCAATCAAAAGAACATACTTTTAAAGGCGATGTATTGTCATCTATTAATACATATTTTCGTGGAATATCAGCACTATCAATAATATTATTACTAACATTCAAACCTATACTACCTGAGATTTGTTTTAATAAATTATTCGCGCTCTTTAGTAAGACATTGTCCTCTATAAATACATTATTTTGAAGATTATCTTCATGCCCAACAAACAGTACCGCATGTGCAGCGCCTTGTTTTGTTAGGCTAACTACAAGCGGTATTCCTGATTCAACATAATAATTCAACACTCTCTGAAACTCTTTTTTATCTGGACAAGCATCACGTGAATATATTCTTGTACCAAATCCAAAAGTTTTCAGAGCATATGATATCCATCCTATTGTCAATCCACGGGAAGGCAATAGCCTTTCAGAAGTCATCTCTTTTATTGCAGTATTTATGCTTGATGGCAATATTGTTTTGTATTCCGAATACTTATTGCCAAAATATTCCATACAACTCCATACACTCGTCTCGGCACATGTGATAGTTTCTGTGTCCTGAGACGAATGCGGGAAAGCAGAAATACTAAATTTTATACCGTTCACAACAACATTACTTTCACATAAACAACATAAGAACGAATTGGTTTTCAACGCTTTCGGCGAAATCATGCTTCTCCCTATAATGCACGGAGGAGTAGGACGTAAAACGACAAACCCAAGGTATTGTTCCCTGATTGATTCTATTAGTTTTGTATCACGGAAACTTTCAGGCGTTATGTTTTCCGCAAAAAATGATACTCTGATAGTATTTCTTAAATATGTTTGATGCCGGGAAGAGAAAAAGTGGTAATAACTGTCACGGTACAATTTGTCAACATAGGGATACTCAATAAAACAGTAAACAGAATCTTTTATGTCTTCCAAGTAGTCAGTAAGTTTATCTTTAACTCTTTGTTCATTGAACTTAAATATTGGAAATTCATTGGTTGTTAACTCATCTGATGTGTTAGCAGATAACGTTGCTAGAAAAGCTTGTAAATCTGTTTTTTTGACAATCTGCGTGAATATCATAGTCGCTCGCTCCTTGTAAATTTGTGTGTCACCCAAATATATCTTCGTTCATCTTCCATAATAGTATTATATCTAAAAATATCGTTATTTCAAAATCAGGAAATCAAAACCTCATAGCTGCTAATTCTTTAGATATTGCTTTAGTTAGTTTTTCTTGTTGTAAATTAGCTTCTGTTTCTTTTTTTATAGCGGCGTTTATTTCGTTATACGCTTTTGCCAACTGTTGACGAATTTCTGCGTCTGTGTTACGTTTTCTATTCTTTAGACTCGTCACAAGAATTCTCCATTTCATTTTTCAGTTACTTTCTGCCCAATAATAGCATTTTCTTTGTTTAATAATCTCCCGCACTTCGTCGAGATGTTCTTCGCTACAATCAAATATTTTGTCCGTAGACAACATTTCTTCAATATTAATAATTTCCCGCCGGCTTTTACCGTGTTTAAACAAATACTCGTGTTTCTTCCATTCCGGGAATTTGTGGGTATAATCTACAAGAGACCATTTGTCCATACTGCCAAACTTTTCGTGGATCAACTTAATAACTTTTTTGTCAGTTTCCGACAACATGTCGTAACGCGCAGCAGAACCGTTCTTTGATATTATAGTATTAGCGTGTTTCTTGAGATATTTTTGCGCGTATGAAAGTTCGTCTTCTGATAGGTTAAACGCGTCCAGGTCAAGTACGTTGAGTACCGTAGAACCTACCGGGCCGCGTTCCATTGCAACATACATATCTTCTGTGATAGTACGGCCATATTTCATCAGGTGGTACTTGTCGCTTAAATATATGTACTTCACGACAGCTATCTTGTCGATAGGTTTGCTAAATGTGTTTAATAAATACGAGATTGCTTGTATAATCTTTTTTGTTTCTATCATGGTAATATTATATATCTTTATCCCAGTGAAAATGTTAATTATTCATCAACATAGACTGCAAGAATCAGAAACATATAATCAAGATTGTTTTTTGTCATTTATTAATCTTTCACATATTTTCCATACTGTATCAAGACATTCGTTTTTTAATATTACTGCTGTTTTAATATCGAATATATTTTTACCTTTCCATTTGTATTCTGAATTCTTTTTCAAATGCGCTAATGAATTACGAAGTGTGTTTAAATCAGCAAATAATCTATTCTCATCGTCAGTGATTATACCCAAATCTTTTACCAAACATCTTTTTCTGTCAAATGGGATGTTAGTAAAAAAATCAAACATCTTATCTGTTGGATATTTATTATCAAAACATGATATTATTATATTATTCACAAAATTATCACAGTGAATATGCAATTCAATAACAAGGCAAATAATCAGTGTTTCTTGTTCGCTTATTTTTGATTTATAACGTTTATCTGTAAGTAATCTCAGCCATGATTTTATTTCATCATTATCACGTTCACGTTCATGAACTAAACTAATAGTTTCTCTTACTGCATCCATTAAGCTTCGTTTCGTCATCTTTTAATTCCTATATTTTAGTTTTATTTAGGTTCTCAACCAATTACTTAAATCTTTCTTTACTAGATCCGAGAATCCGTGATGATATATAACACTATTATCATCCTGCAAAATATTAATATTGTAATCACGCAAACGTTTTAATGCTGCTTTGGCATAATCCTGCCCGCCATTTACTAGCAGTAATTTTGATATTTTGAAAACGTTTTCTTTTATTAACGCCAGGATATCCTTATCAAGAGCGTTAAAACCTATACACAACAAGTCTGTTGTGTTTTTTAGATCAGGAATAGCTTTTTCGACATGTTCAGGACAAATAAAAGAATATTCTCCTATTGGAGCAATTAAAGCTGGGAACCAAATGCAATTACTTGGAATCGTTGTTCCATAAATATTTTTCCTTAATACTATCGAGATATCTTTTGAAAAGTAAGTACTCTCAAAACCTTCTGGATAGACACCTCTTTTAATATTATCACGAATTGTCATAATAGTTTTCTGATCTTGATTAATATTCCTTCTCCACCAATTAACAGAACCGTGAGGTTTAATATATTTTACTAGCAATCCAGTCTGTAGTTGAAGATTTGTGTACGAGTTAATGTCTTTGATACGTTCTTGACATGTAGCATCCAAAGCATAGTCTGCAAATAAATCATAATTCATATTTATCCACACAAGATTATTGTATTTGCTTTTTGCAATTATGTTAATCATACTTAGATAATTTGAGGGTAAACCCGTATTAGTTGTAACATATTTAATACTTATTTCTTCAAATAAATGCTGAATATATTTCACTGTTTCAAAATATCTATTTTTCTCTAAGGCGTTGCCCTGCTTTAAAGAAATCAAATATTTTTCTAAAGCGTTTTCTTCTGAATACTCATCTCCAACTTGTGCCGCCAAAGGATATAAGTCCAAACATTTCTTTATCCAAGTATCATTAGGGTTCCGGTTATCTTCGTACTCAGGGTTAAACAGATGTTTAGTTAATGGTGGTTTGTACAAAGGATTTGTTTTATACTTATTTAAGAGTAAATCATTTGATGCACCCGCACCCGTGATTATTAACAGAGTTTTCATCAATAGTTCCTTCACACACTTTTCGCTTTACTGATCCTGTCCCAAACCAACCGGCAGACCGCACGATAGATTTCTACGCGTTCATCTTTGTTAAGATCAAGCGCATCAAAAACTATTTTATCCAGTTCTGCGCGGTCTGGTAACGGCTTAGGTTCTTGAGCTTCAAT
The DNA here is from genome assembly GCA_041658405.1 of Elusimicrobiota bacterium. Taxonomy (NCBI): domain Bacteria; kingdom Pseudomonadati; phylum Elusimicrobiota; species Elusimicrobiota bacterium. Next base: position 2,763 of record JBBAAG010000034.1, on the reverse strand, counting down.
GGGGATATCAGATTTTGGATCGATGCCACATTCTTCGAATATTGATTTTAGTTCCCTGTTTTTTAGATAAAACCGATTTTCTAATTGAGGTATATTTTCTAAAACTATAAAATCATTAACCTCATAAACCATCAAAGATTTTGCTCCCTCACCTAGTCCACTTCGAGACATGACTTCTGCTATTAAACCAAACAATGAGGAGTTAACAGTATTTTGTAGTTCATATGATGAATGATTGTAATATAAACGACAATCACACATCATTTCTTGTCCTGAAACAAATGCACCAAGCCGTTCATTTGTTTCCTTTACCCAGAAAGTATTACCAGTTGCATGATTCAAAGAATACCAATATTTTCTACCGGCAACACTTGGGACTTTGTACCACAATATGCCATTTTGGTCTTTTTGCTTCTCACCCCACTCGATATATTTAAGGGCATTCGTCCCTTTCAGTTCTTGTTTGCTTTTATTGCAGATAAATACTTGGTATTGCAAATCGTTCGGATTTACAAGAATGCCTTTACATTCCCGCGGGCTTTTAATAATAGGACGCAAAAACTCATTTTCGATTTTCCACTCCTGAATATTCTGAGCATTGAGATAAAAAAACTCATTTACCCCAGACGTGATCCCGCGCCGTACTTCCGCGATATCGCCCAGCGGTACAAACTTCCCCTTTCCTTTTTCAAGCAACGTAAAATAAATCTCTGGTGCGCGAAGATATTTCCCACCCCACTTCGACCCGGTGTACACGTTTTTAATATTCAACCCCGGCGCGTTATCTTCATCAACCTCAACCCCTTCGTCGTAAAGCGCGGACTGAGTGATAGCGTTCACCCGATAATCTTCATTTACCACCCGCTGAGTAGCATTCTCAATCGCCACCATCGTTTCAGACGACACAACTTCCTCAAACGGTTTTTTGAACATCACGAACCGCACAATATTGTCTTTCACGTTTTTCGCCTGCGCGCTGAACACTGTGATAACGGTATTAACATCCGCGTTTTTAAATGACCGTTTTGCTTGGTTATCGTACACAGCGTACATCTTCACGTTGTCAAGCAAAAACTTTTGCAGTTCCTTCCCGTACCCAACGTCCAGCCACGAGTTTGACGAAATATAGCAAAACACACCGTTGGGGTTCAGTAACCGCAACCCTTTAAGATAAAAATGGACATACAGGTCGGCTTTCTGCCCAACCCCGAGTTCGGGATACCAGTCCGCTTTCAACATTTGAGCCAGTTTATCTTTATACTTCCGTTTTTGTTCTACCGTAGAGTTTGGCTTGTAAGGATCTGCAATAAGTTCTTGCCTTATATATGGCGGGTTGGCAATAACGATATCGAATCCGCCGTTCTCAGCGAATACTTCCGCGTACTCGATCGTCCACACCGCGCTTTTCTTCGCGTATATCGTCCGTTTCTGCGCGACAAGATGCTCGATTTGTTCGTCGTAACCCTGGTTCAACCGTTTCCGTCGTTCAGTGGCTTTAAGATCCAGCTCCTGTTGCTGCTGCTGGTACTGCGTGAACAACGCGTCCTGCGCCGCATGCCCGATACCGTCAAAACCCTGCCGGTTTTTAAGTTTCTTGACTTCATTAATCTTATCGTCGATAAGCTTACAATAAAATATAAGTTCTTTTTTCAGTATTACTGTTTCATCAACCTTCTTTTGTGAATAATAAAACTCGTGTTTCAACTGTTTAAGCTCGTCCAACAACTCTTTTTGTTCATTCTTCAACCCGGCAACGTCTTTGACTGAGAAGTACACCCCGCCGGCTTCCTGTACGATACTATCCCCGACCCGCAGTTTGAATGTCAAGCTCGGGAGTAACGGCTTGTTTCGCAGGTCCAGCTTCGTTTCATCCGCGTCTACCAACAGTTCGAGCCACAACCGCAACTTCGCAACCTCTACCGCCCAGTCTTTAACATCCACGCCGTACAACGATTTTTCAATAACTTTCTTCTTTTCCTCGAACCGGTCCACCGGCGCTCCTTGTTTCTCAGCTAACGCAGTTTTGAGTTCAAGCACTACGTGCAGCGCGCCAACGATAAACGCGCCGGACCCGCACGCGGGGTCAACTATCCGGACGTCGTCGAGGCAATCCCGCACTTTCGTTATATCCTCGCCGCTGAACTCCACCGGCTTTTCAGTATTCGCTTCGTAAAACACAAATTCGTACAGTTTAGTTTTATCAATCACGGTTTTGTTGAACAAATACTCCACTACCGCCCGACGAACCATAAAGTCTACTTCGATCCTCGGGGTATAAAATATCCCGCCTTTATGCTGTTCATCAACTTTCTCGGATACGTTCACCAGGCTTTCGAATATCGTTCCCAGCATCTCGGGGTTCACCGCGATATGCTGGTCAAACGGGGTATCTTCCTGTATCGTAAAGTTGTAGCGGTCCAGCAGGTTGTCAATAATATCCGATATCAATTCGTCGCTGACTACAAACCCCTGGTCGTCAACGCCCGCGATTTTGGTAAACAACCCGCCGTTGAGGTACGGCGCTTGAGCAAACGTGTCCGCAATATTCGGTGGTAAGTGTTTTGCCAGTTTAGGATCAAAATTATGGTTGAACGAGTTGAAGAAAAACACGTTAAGCCAATTTTTGTGGAACGTATCCTTTGCGCGCTGGCCATTGCGGTACGTGTCCCACAAAGTTTTGACGAACTCCGTATCGTTCAACAACCAATTTTTCTTTTGGATGTAGTACACAAACATTAACCGGTTGAGGAACGTTTGCACGAA